>JAYYDR010000042.1:0-10442 GCA_036160735.1 Thermoplasmatota archaeon | reverse complement strand
ACCATGTCTGAACGGGAGGATTGTCCAGAATCATCTCGAACGCTTACCTGCACTTCCCTTTCTATCGAATTATCTGGGTTGAAATCCCAATCAAATGAGAAGTCTACTTGTAGAGTAAAAAATGAGTTGAAGTGATGAGTTTCACCCAAAATTGAGCAGTTTGCAACGACCAAAGATTCGTGTGATGATGTGCATCCGTTTTGCGAATTCCAAACGATTGATATTTCCTCATTAGTATTCGAAGAGAGGTCTACTTCGATCGACTCAATGTCCCCATAACCATTTGAATCTACAACTGGAATCAGCATTGTATAATCTTGGCCTGGATGCGCCCATGCCAGCGGTTCACTCCAACCCAAACCTTCTGACTGAATTACTGGAGAACCATCGGGCCCAAAGCTGATTATGAAAAGAGGAGACTCTTCTGTACCCGAATCTGGCAATGGATGTCCTGCGGGGTCGAATACCTCTAGCCATCCAGACATTATGTCACCAACTTGCGCACTTCTGACATCGATAATTGTTGAGTAAACTCCTTGAAACCCATTCAGATTTGCTGGCTGGTCAAGTTGGATACTTTCCTCTCCATTCCAAGAAGACTCAACATGCAATATAGAATGTCTAGGTAATCTCGGCCTGTCGCTAATGTGGAATTCTAACTCAAGAGGGAACTCAGTGCTTCTATGGTCAAGGGGTGCTATGTTCGTTGAAACAAGAGTCGGTGCTGTTTCATCGACCAAGAAGGTGGCATTCTTCGGTACGTTCCAATCAACATTCTGGCCATACAATCCTGTTACAACCACGGACAAATCAAGTTTAGAATTTGCAGGATTAAAATTGAATGATAATGTTGCAACACCGTTTAGCAAATCTTGTGTTGTATCCGAAAGCATTCCATCGACATACAAACCGATATTTAGAGAACCTGACCGTGGCGATACATCTAGGTCAACAAATGATAACTCAACCTCCACGACACCAGGATTAGCTGGGTCAAAGTACAGAGCGTCCCACGTTGATTGTGCACCATTTAGGAAAGAAAGGTGCCAATCCACTACCTCAATGTCCTGTTGAACAGCCATAGAACTGCCAAGTCCAAATCTAAGTTCGTTCGCTTGTGACAATGGACCGTTCATGTTGATTGAACTCTTGACAATCATTGCATCTTCATTTGGCCAAATCGCAGAAATCTGGATTCTATGGTTGAATTCCACCACTGAACCATCAAACGATGATGAGAAATCTTGCAGTAGTACACCTTGCTCAGCATTACAAGCCTCTGATGTTGGTGAACAATTAACCGATTTGGACCACTTACTACCGCTAAGTGTGAATGTGGAAGACCACATTTCATCGATGAAATGTTGTTGAGCATTTTGAATTCCCAAAACTGACAGGTCAAACGTACTATTGAATTCATACCAAACATCACCTGCTACTAATGTTTCAGTTTGGTTACTCATTGTTATTCCTGTAGGTTGAGGAGAACCAAGAGTTTGCAGGTCATATTCCCAAATGAGAACACTACCTGGGTTGTCCATGATTACTGGAATGTTAACTTCTTTACTACCCCCAGTTGACAAAATATTGGAAAGTTCTGAATTGATTGATGAGATAATCGGTTCAGCATCATCTCCAACTCTAATGTCATAGCGGTATGGAATTGATAGTCCAGAAACCAGCAAGTCACCGCCCGAGTTGGATGAGACGGAAATTTCGATTTTGTGCGCTTCAAGATCTCCTACAACCGAATACTCAGGACTCCTTGAACCAAATTCTGAGACAATATCCTGCATTTGTGAATCTGATAGAATCACGGTATGTGAATTCATGATGAATCCTACATTTTCTGAAAACAGTTCATTTCCTCCGACTGAAACTGCAAACTCAACGCCATCTAGTGGAAAGTTAATCGCTGATAATGAAAACATCATGTTACCCTTTGATTCATATGAACCGTCTGAGACCCCAACCTGTATTGGATAATTAACTCCAAATACGCCAAAACCTCCGGGAGGGATTGTCATTTCATGTGCTGTTCCACCAGATTCAAACTTGTCCTGTAGACCCCATTTTGAGATTACTTCATTCGAGAATGACCACTCGTGTACACCGTCCATGCCAACATCGATTCTAGCATTGTTTGGAGATGATTGACGATGCAAATCGACTTCTAAGTAATCCATTGAATATGTGCCAGTACCATTCCAGCGTAGGTTCAATATTGAGCTGGGATTGTCCAGTTTAACAACTCTGTTTTCATCCAAACTAACCCAAGATGTAGCACAATCAGAGATTTTAGAGAAGCATCCCTCAAAATTACCTGCTCCTGTGCCAACATAGTCCAATTCGATTGCGCTAAACGGTCTAGAAATTCTCCACTCTGGAGAAGATAGAATTTCTGTACCAGAAACAACTCCATTAGCTTGGGAAGAAAAACCTGACCAGCCTGTCGGATTTGAAGTACTAAATGATTCAATTATCCCACCGCCCAATTTAATCGAGTGAATTATTGGAGTTTCAGAATTTGTCTCCATCTGTATTTTCAATTGGACTGTTGGGTATTTGCTGGTGTCGATAATCGATAGGTCTGCACTCAAATCTTGTAGGTCCAAAAACCCTGGAATCGTGCTACCGTTAACTGGATCTATCAAGCTCCACTTTACCATAGACCCTTGTGGTATTTCGGCATCGATTGCCATTAAACCATGCTCCATGTTCATTTTCCCTATTCCGCCCGGACCAAATGGTTGGCTTGTCCAATTTGCAGTTCCAGTACCAGCGTTTCCTCTCGGTGCGATTGTGACATCGTCGATATTCCATCCTGTGTATTGGACTGTGTAATCAGAACTACCAATTCCAAATCTTACTTGGAAGGATGGGTTGTTTGCTACATAAGAACTGATATCGTAGGAGGATTGAGAATACGAACCATCATTGACAGTGCCACTTGGATTAGAGTAAATATTCGTCCATCCACCTCCAGTGTTCTTTACAGAAACATATGCATGGTCGTAGTATGAAGATTCAACTCCAAGTCTCTTCCAAAACTTCAGGTCCCAAGTTCCGGTACACGAACTGCAATCAACTGATGGTGATGTTGCCCAATATGTCGTTCCCAAATTCGCAGGATAATTGCCATTGTATGTGTAGATTGCAGATGAGCCGGAGTGAACACCATTAATTGCGCCAAGGCTTGAATCATAGCCATGTGCCCATCCGCCGCCAGTGCTCAGAGACCATCCCTGAACACCACCCTCGAAATCCCACTCATGGGACATCGGAAGTATTCTCAGGCCTGTTATGTTGTAATCAACGCCATCCATCGACGCACCTGTCATCCAATCGGTTTCCTCGGTAAATGTAACTACATCATCGATTGGCCATGACCTTTCAAACATCTCTAAATCAAGACTTGTTACGATTTCTCCATTTGGTACGAGGACCGAATAATTTCCCGAGACGCCATTTGGCTCGACTGAAATATCAACTACAACCTGACGATTTGGGCTTGCATCAACCATAGGCATGTATGACATACCACAGAATATCGAAACAATTAGGACTGCCCAAAATCGTCTCGTCACATGTCTGCGATTACCTCAAAGCACTTCAGACATTCGCTTCACATTGCTTATTGACTCGGTTGTTTTAGCACCTTCATGGCAGATGTTGAAGCCTTGAAGAAGAAAGCCGGGATAGAGGCTTGTCAATTTGTCAAATCAGGAATGAAAGTCGGCCTAGGAACCGGTTCCACTGTCAAACATACTGTCATTGAACTGGGTAGAAGAATGTCCGAAGAAGGGCTAGAAATTGTAGGAGTACCGACAAGCCTAGCAACAGAAAAATTGGCAATAGAAGTAGGAATTCCCCTTGTGGAACTATCAGAAATAGATGGTTTAGATATCGTTATTGATGGGGCCGATGAGTATGACCCTGAATTTCAATTGATTAAAGGAGGAGGTGCTGCACTCCTTAGGGAGAAAATTGTGGCACAAGAGAGTTCGAGCATGGTTGTAGTTGCAGACGATCGGAAGCGAGTTGAGATTCTAGGCGCATTTCCCCTTCCAATCGAAGTTACTCCATTTTCCCACGAAGCAACTGTAAGAGCACTCAGCAGATTACTAGATTGTAGGGTTAACATCAGAATGGCAGGTGATGGACCAGTTGTAACCGACAACGGTAACATGATCGCTGATGCTCATACTGGGCCAAAAATATCTAACCCTATTTCTCTAGAAGGTCAGATCTTACAGATTGCTGGAGTTGTTCAAGTTGGGTTGTTTAACAATATGTGTGACGCTGTTGTTCTCGCAGGTATTGATGGAGTACAAACAATCCTCAATCCAGAGGGTAGACTGGAATCGTGATTTTATTTTAGCGGGCCTGACGGGGTTCGAACCCGCGACCGATGGATTAAGAGTCCATCGCTCTACCTGACTAAGCTACAGGCCCGGCCATTCCTCCAGCATTTCGTATTTAATCTAATCCAATCCATAACCAAATTCTTGGTTGGAATTTATTCAATTGAAATCGTAGTTCCGCTATCTCCCCTAAGGGCCTTTAGAGCATCACCGGGTTGACAAAGCACAGACTTAACTCCAATTCTGGATTTTGCAAACTCGATAAGAGATGCAATTTTCGGACCCATCGAACCTGCAGGAAACTCACCTCCATCGAGGTAATTTTCTGCTTGTTGAACTGTCAATTCGGTATGTATTTCTTCGTGTTCTGTACCAAAACCAGTCCTAACCGCATCGATTGCTGTTGAGATAATTAGAGCATCAACTTCCATTTCAATCGCTAACAGAGAACTTAGCCTATCCTTATCGATAACTGCAGGAACTCCCGAGTAGTATTCTCCTTTGTTTACAACAGGTATTCCTCCACCACCGCAACAAATCACGATTGCGCTCTTGTCGATTAGTGACCTAATAACTTCGAGGTCCAAAATTCGGAGTGGCTTTGGAGAAGCTACAACACGGCGCGGGCCATTTACTGTCTCAGCAATATCCCAATCTTCAGCCATTACCTGTTCGTCGCTCAAGATTGGCCCAACAGGCTTTGTGGGAAATGCGAAGGCCTCGTCCGATGGATCAACTTCAACCCTTGTCAAAACAACTGCGGTTGATTCAGGTCTAGCCCTCCTCAGAAGAATTGAGTCAAGATTAATGGATAGTGAATGGCCTATCATTCCTTGAGTTGCTGCTACCCATTCCTCCATTGGCTGGGATGCATCTAATGACATCAAATGGCCTACCTGAGGTCCGTTTCCATGAGTTAGAATTACCCTCCAACCAGCTTCAAGCAGGTCCACCACATCGCTCATTACCTTCGCAAGAACTAGAGCAGTCGAATGCACATTATCTCCACCCGGAGATGAAAGGGCATTACCCCCAATTGCATAAACAGCGGTCCGACTCACAGTCTATAATTGACTAAACTGATGTTTGATGGTTTCTGTAAAATGATTCACAAAGTGACTGATTGTGAAGGCTGAACGAAACTATGAACATCAAAATTCTGACTAAATTCATGCTAAGGAAGATGCGAGGCTTTGAAGCATAATGCCTTCTGGGCCAATTATGGCGAAGGAGTTCTGGATTGGAGATGTCCAGGCAGGCGCACATGATGGCGCAGAGGTTGAATTGAAGGGTTGGATTAAGAGATCTCGCGGTTCAAATAAAATCAGATTCGTTGTACTAAGAGACTCTACAGGTACAATTCAATGCGTAGCAAAGCGTGACGTAATCGGTGATGATTCATTTGAATCTCTAAAAGGAGCGTTAATCGAAGCGTCTCTTATTCTCAAAGGTACTGTAAACGCTGACGAAAGAGCACCAGGAGGCCACGAGTTAGTCGTTAGTAGTGCAGAAGTAATTGGACCAGTTAACCCTGAAACTCCATTCCCAATTACGGAATCCGCAATGGAAGCAGCTGACGGTGGAGAAACCGAGTTCCTTCTTGACAATCGACATCTATACCTTAGAACCGGTAGAATGACTGACATGCTGAAAATTAGGTCCAGCGTATTTGGAGCAATTCACTCCTACTTCAGAGGTAGAGATTTCACAGAATACCAAGCACCAAACTTCGTCGCTGGAGCTGTTGAAGGTGGCTCTACATTATTCGAAGTCCCATATTTCGGCAGAAAGGCCTACCTAACACAGTCTTGGCAACTTTACGCTGAAGCAGCAATGCCTGCTTTGGAAAGATTGTACACTATTGCTCCGTCATTTAGAGCGGAAAAGAGCAGAACTCGCAGACACTTGACTGAATTCTGGCATGCTGAAATGGAAGTTGCTTGGGCATCAAATGCTGAAATCATGTCACACGGAGAAGGACTCGTACGTCACATCGCAAAAACTGTCCTTGATGAGCGTGAAGCAGAACTCAACAGTATAGACAGGGACCTAGATTTGTTAGCAAGATACGCTGACAATCCATATCCAAGAATGCGTTATGACGAAGCTGTTGAAACACTTCAAGGAATGGGAATCGAAATTGAGTGGGGTCAAGATTTGGATTACTCTAAAGAAAAAGTTCTCACACAAGATTTCGAAGTCCCACACTTCCTTACCCACTACCCAAAGATTGCAAAGCCATTCTATCACAGAGTAGACCCTGATGATGGAAACTACGTGCTGTGTCACGACCTTCTGGCACCAGAAGGTTATGGAGAAATTATTGGCGGTGGAGAGAGAACATGGTCCGAAGAAGAGATTCTTGCAAGAATCGATGAGGAGGGTGTACCTAGGGAGCCTTACCAATTCTATATCGACACTCGCACATATGGGGGAGTCCCACACGGTGGATTCGGATTAGGTGTAGACAGAGTATGTTCTTGGTTATCTGGGGCAGACCACATCAGAGAAGTGATTCCATTCCCAAGGGACTCTAGAAGAGTTACTCCATGATTTGCTTCTTGATTGCATCAAGAACATCTAGCAAGTTACGACTTCTGATAGTCATCTTTGCTACTGCAACTGGCTTTTCATCCCACGGATTGAAACAAATTGACAACTCACTTTCTTGGAACATTCCAATGTCACCTGCACTATCCCCAATCGAGATTGTGCGCTCTTTCGGGATTCCCAGACGTCTCTGTAGCATTTTTACGATTGAACCTTTGCCATTCATCTGAACTTGATAACGTCCATAATCATCGATTGAGCCATCGTTTCTTTCCAACCATCCGTTTGTGAAAACGTGGAACATTGTATCCATTCCACGATGGCGATTTATTCCTCCCCACCTTCTACGCCAAGGCTTTTCACTTGGGAACATGCATGCAATGTCGCGTGCTGTTTCCTGCATTCCGCCACTGATGATAGCAATTTCATGCCCCTCGTCAATAATCCATTGAAGACACTCATTTATGCCCGCCATTAGAGGAGTACCTTCACATAACTCTCGCATTTTTTTGTCTGTGATTCCTGGAAAAGCAGACTTGATCATGCCTAAATCCATCTTCAACCAATCCCATTCGTCTAACTTTCCTTGATTGTAAAGGTTGAAAGCCTCTTCATTTGAAATCTCTAAACGGTCATATACGTACTGCCAAGTTGACATATGGTCAACAAGAACTCTGTCCATATCGAAGCAAATCAGATGTCGCATTTTTCCACCTCATTGGTCTTTTGGCCATTGGTTATATTGAGATTGGATTTGCTTGACCTGTTTTCCCATAATGTACAAAATTAAGCCGACCATCATAGCAAATAATCCCATTAGCGTGACTGCAATTACTGCAAGACCTACTCCTACGCTAGTCTCATTCCACTCGGAGAAGTTGTCGAGAACATCTCCCGATAACCTATATCCCACCCAAAACAAAACTACACCTGGAATTCCGAACAGTAGAAGAGGGTGGCGAGATTCCAGCATCCAATAAAACAACTGAGCAAACTTAGAAGCAGATGCTAGTGATTCTCTCTGCTGTACCTTCGGCCTGGGTTTTGAATGTAATACGCGAACTCTCAGATTTTGGTCTAATTCGAGTGGGGTTTGATTCTCATTAGCTTTAGAAAGTTCATCTAAGCCTATTTGTGTAGCTGCCAGGTGAGAAATTTCAGCGTCTCTGTACACTATTTCTTGAGGATTTGAGTTATCGCTTTCTTCACTAAAAAATGACATGTGTACGTCCCAATTCTCTTTAGCTCTGTTTACCAGGAGGGGCATATCTCGTAACTTGAAACGCCCGTTAACGTGAATCAATAGGGTACATTCTGCGTTGTTATTTTGCGAAAGTAAACTACTCAGTGTTGGTACCAGTATATCACCTGTATGAGTAGTAACTTCACAATCGATCTTTGATGCCATCTTCACAGTGTCATCGTTACTGCCCAAATCGATGACACTGACTTCATTTGCAAGTTCTCTTGCTCTAACCACAAGAGATACTAGGCGTAATTCGAAGTCCTTGCCCATTAGTACGATTCTCAAGGACTCCATATCACCGGGGATACCTTCTATTTCAAGAAGTTCGTGGACAAAACCCAATCCTTGAACTTGGTTTGTCAAGTTCTGATTTGAATTCACTCGAGGTATTCTAATGCCTCTGATAGAACAGACTTGTCTGCCCAATATTCCTTGTTTTTCCATATGGTCTTTCCATTTCCATCTAGAATAGTGAAAGAGGGAGTTGCAGGTGTTTCAAATGCTTTAGCAAAATCGTATTCTGTTTCTTTCCCTTTGTCAACATCGATAGCAGGTTGGCCATCATATGTTAGCAAAACTGGCCACAGTGATTCAGTTGACGAGTTTTCCGTTGCATAGGTTTCGATTACATCGTCTCTTGAGTCAATAGAGGGGTACCGATGAACGGATATAATTCTAGTATCATTGGAGATGTTACCGCTTCGCATTTCTTCTGCAATCATCTCCGTCCAATCATGACAACCACTGCATCCCGTATATACCCAAAATATCAGAGTATTCTGTCCTGAAGCATCCGCAAGAATATCCATTGTATTTCCACGATCTATATCTCTTCCTGCTGTGTCTGCGACCAAATTCAGCCTTTCTGGTGGTGTAAATTCATCTTCGGTGGCCAACTCTTCGACAACTACAGGTTGGGTACAACCAGGTATCATCAATAAAGCAAAGACTACGCAGACACCAATCGCTTTCACAATTAACAATCAATTGCATGTTGCTATGAATATTTGTTTCTAAAAGCATTATATTATGAAATCAATATCCTTCGCAGAGTTATGTACAAGGGGATGCACGTTGCCGTCGTCATCCCAGCGAGGGATGAAGAGAAACATATCGGAAATGTCCTCAGTACAATTCCAGAATTTGTGGACCGTATTGTTGTTGTTGATGATGGCTCCCGAGACAATACTGCAAAGCTAGTCAAGAATGCTGACCTAATACAACTCGAGGGTGATGGAGTTGGTGCCGCAATTGATGCTGGCCATCAACATCTGCTGGAGGTCTTGGAAGATGATTTCATCTCTGTTGTAATGGCAGGTGACGGGCAAATGGACCCAGATGACATGGAAAGTTTGATTCAACCAATAATCAGTGGGAAAGCTCACCATGTCAAAGGTGAAAGGCTGGACAGAGCGGGAAAAATGCCTGTAATCAGACGATTCGGCACTTTACTGCTTTCAGTTCTTACAACTCTAGCATGCGGCCAGAGTATCAGAGATGCACAATGTGGCTATACTGCAACGAGTAGTAGAGTTCTAAAATCGTGGAATTGGGATAAATCTTGGAAAGGTTATGGCTATCCAAATTGGTGGTTAATGCAACTCTCAGAGAGGGGATGGAAAGTTGCCCATTCTCCTGTGAAGGCGATATATGAAGGCCAAAAAAGCGGAATTCGATTATACTCATTTTTGCCTAAAGTGTCATTGATGTTGCTGTTAGGCTTGCACCTCAGAATAATCCGTAACACTCTAATCAAACCAACATTTCCAATCGCTATAGTTTGGACAACATACATACTAGCTTGGACATACAATCCATTTATGTTCGTGTGTGCTCACATAGCCGACAGAGTTCATGTTTCCACAATTTTGGAGGACTAAATTATGAGAATTCCCGGAAGATATGCACATGCAAGGCACATACTTGTGGGTTCGAAATCCGATGCACAAACGATATTGAATGAAATTACAAACGCAAGAAAACCATTGAAAATGTTCAAAAAAATGGCACGAGACTATTCTACTTGCCCAACATCAGAGAAGAAAGGTGACTTAGGTGAATTCCACGAAAGACAAATGGATCCGGCTTTTTCTAAGCAGGTTTGGAAACAAGAATTAGAGCAATGCGACTGCTTCATCAAGACTAAATTTGGATATCACCTAATTTGGGTGCATCGTAGAGACGAATAATCAAAACCTAGGAGGTTGTTGACCATATTCATGGTTGTGAACTTGAGCGGCCATTTGATTTTGGTTGGCATTGTAGATTTGACCCTGTGCCCC
>JAYYDR010000041.1:0-23126 GCA_036160735.1 Thermoplasmatota archaeon | reverse complement strand
ACACCAGATTCAACTAGATAGTTTGCAGTCATCTCGTCGAGGAATAGTACATCTCCTGCACCAAGAGTAATTTCTCCATCGATTGTGATAATTGGCTCATCTAGAGATTTTGTGATTCTTATTCTGAGTAAATCCCCTTCCAATGGCTCGGCAGTATCGTCTACTGGTGGTTCTGATTTGATTTCTGATTCAGCATCAGCAGCAGCCCATGCAGCGAAATCCATTTCTTCTTTCTTTTTTGAGGGTGCCAATTCCATTGCAGCAGCGTGATTTTCAACATTCACGGGTTCATGTGTCCTAACTTCCTCAACTGGTTGTGTACCAGCTAACTCAGGGAATTCATCAGCTTTAGCCAACAACTCTTCATCGTCGATTGTTTCCTCAAGTGGTTCTTGGTTGTCCTCCAAGGCTATTGTCGGTGGACCTTGTCCTGTGAGTCCTCCACTTTCTGGCACAAATGAGTCAAGTTGCGTTGTTCCTGGAGCCATCCTCAATTCTCTCTCCAAGTCTTCAGAGGAAATCCCCATTTGTATGCTGTTCCAGTTTACTGCTTGCTTGAACTTGTTTAGTTGCTCGGTCGCATTTGAGTAGAATTCTCTTTCTGCAGGGTCATGGCGAGACCAATCCATAGCAGCGAGGTCCTGACCTTGTCCTCCACCTTCAGTCCTTAGCGCCATACTTGCTGAATGTTGCATCAGGGCAACCATCCTCTTGCGCGCTAATTCTGTAGCAGTTCGCCTAACGTTTGCTTGACGCTTCTGAAGAGTTTGTAATTTGAGAGAATTTCCTACAGTCTTGTAAGTGGTATGGATATCCATTTCGATAGTGTCTAGTAACTCTCCAACCTTTTTCCAAAAATCACTTCGTGGAAGTGGCATTGGAACGCTTCTGCCTACTTGTTGCCTAAGCGTAGAGAATAGTTGTTCCTCGACCTCTTTGGCCTGTGACGGATTCAATAAAGTCCGTTCGGCCATGTGTAGTTCCGTGGCGCGGGATACCTATCAACCCTTCAGCCAAAATACCACTCAAGAAAAACGAAGATTGAAACCCTAGAGTATTGAGTTGAGTGTGGTGAACAACATAAGGCAAGCATTGACTCTTGTAATTCTAATGTTGCTCTCTCCATGGGCTTCAGCAGATATTGCGAGTTGGCAAGGGCCAAGTTTCACTCCAGATGATGCAGGTATGCAACCTTCTAATTCGACATATGAGGGTTTCAAAATTCCTACCAATTCAACCATCTCCTCATCGCATTTCTCTGTGGAACCAAAATGGGTT
This sequence comes from Thermoplasmatota archaeon, assembly GCA_036160735.1. Lineage (GTDB taxonomy): Archaea > Thermoplasmatota > Poseidoniia > Poseidoniales > Poseidoniaceae > MGIIa-K1. Next base: position 21,848 of record JAYYDR010000041.1, on the reverse strand, counting down.
CCCGCTAGTGATAACGGCACTGTTTGGTCAGCGGATTCTGTGAATGGTTTCTCTAAAGGTGTCGTCAACGGCACGTCATATCTTACAGCAAACGGCGATCTAACATTAGCTACAAATTCTACATATGGTGAAATGACAGATTTTGAAACAATATCGCCACAATTCGCGCATTGGTCCTCAGAGGGAGATGAATTCTGGTACCCAGTAAATCTTTCAGCGGTTTCATATGGCCCAGAAAATTCCACCTCGGGAGATTTTGCTGCTGGCACAAACGGCACACTGCTACCTGGTTCCTCAGGTTATATCAGGTCAGAATTTTGGCCGCTTCCTGCGGTTGTGAGATACTTTAACCTGTCATTCGATAGATGGAATTCACTAGATTCTGGAGACACAGCGGGGGTTCAATATTCGATTGACAATGGTACTAACTGGCAAATCCTTGACAATTGGACTGGAAACACAACCACATGGACACAGGAGACGTATTCACTTGATTTATTGGTGCAAAATGCAACTAATATTGGTTTCAGATTTTACGTAAGTAAACTCAATACCTCTGCTGCTACTGAGGGCTTATTCATCGACTCTTTCAATCTGTCAAACCAAGGAGATCCACAAGCAGCATGGTTCCATGGAAATAAGAGTGGAGAGTATTCCGCAAATGCAGATGGAACATTGATTGTTCCAGTAGATATTAGTGGACTAACAGCACCATTAGAACTGATTTACCAAGCGAATTGGGACATGCAAGGAGGTAATTATGACAATCTGGTGGTAATGATTTCTCAAGATAACGGAAGTAGTTGGACGATTATGAGTCCACTTCCTGGAGTTCCTGCACACGGAATTGGTGTCGGCGGTACCACCTACAACCAGCATTCATGGAACTGGAGAGAAATTATTCATCCCTTCCCTCATTGGGCAGCAGGGAGTTTGAACGCTTCGAACACATTGCTAAAATTCCGTGTAACCACAGACAATACAGTCAACCAAGGCGGTGCCGCAATAGACGACTGGGAAGGGATAATGATTGACGATTTGACAGTATTTTCCGGCGCGGGCTCTCAGAATGCTACAAGGATAATGCTAGAAAATTTTACAGATAACTCAGACCATTATCTCGTCAATGTATCCGGTTATCCTAACGATTGGCAATACATTGACTGGGAAGGATTCAACGGTCCTTGGTCTTCATACGATTCTTTTGAAGAGATTCAAGGCCTTCCAGCCGGTTGGCGAATCGACCATGTTAGAGGTTCAACCTCTTGGGAGAGAGGAGTAATCGACAATAGCAATGGCTACGGTCCAAACGTTACTTTGTGGCCAAGCGGCTCTAACGGAATGGGCATCAATCTTGATGGAATTTATTCGAATCATGTCTATACACATCTCATTTCTCCAAAATATCGAATTCCCGATGATGCAACAGCTAGATTGACATTCAACCACTGGATTTGTACAGAAACAGATTGGGATGGAGGCTCAATTTTCACATCTATTGATGATGGAATCACATGGCAACATTTTGGAAATAATATCTCAGGTTTCTATGACCGTACATCAACAGTTAATCCAAATTCCCCATTCTATCAACTTGGAATTTTTGACGGTTCAACAGTGGCAAATGGTTGTGGCACTGCAAATCCAAGTCATACATTCTCTAGAGTCAGTGGCGACATCTCTCATTTGGCAGGAAATGATGTAAGAGTACGCTTTTCCTTTTTCACAGATACATACGTAGAAGAAGACGGTTGGTATATTGACGATGCAGGAATTGTAATCGATAGATTCCAGAGTAATGGAACGTGGACTAGTCCATTAATCGATTCAGATTTTGCTGGTTGGGCTCGACTGACTTCTCTTTACGAGATGCCGAATGAAACGAGTGTGCTAGTTGATGTTCTTGATTCTGATGACAATATTATCGATAATCACTCAAATTTGACTTTACCATTTGACCTAAATATCGCAGCTTGGGAATATGAACAACTAAAGTTCAGGGTCAAAATGTCCACAGAAAACGAGACAATCACTCCTAGAGTTAAGATTCTTCACCACGGAATTACCGAGTATCTAAACCAAGATATCTTAACAAGGCTAGACCCAAACCTCCCCAATTGGGTTCTCGATTCAAGCTCTACATCATCAGTTTCGAGTGAATATTACTTCTCGATTAATTTACCCAAATGGAGACCTTATGCCGATGTATCCGTTGATTGTGAAGGGAATGTTTCCGCTCAAATCAGTTCAGTCACAAATAAGATACCTGTGCTCGCATCTGGTACCTTGCCAGTAGGCGGCCAAGGCACGATGATGGATGAAAATGAGTGTGGAAAGATTCTCGAGAATAGTTTCTCACCAGCCCAAGCGACAAGCATTGAGATAAAGATAGAGCCGGGAGAAGTTTTCAGTTGGATAAAAGTCGAACCTTTGACACTACTTCCACCTGAATCTCCCAGTATAGACCTAGGCGCTGATGGTGTGATTGACTGGATGTGGAATGGCCCATTCCATTATACAAACCAGATCTACAGATTGGAGGTAGACGGCATTGACACTCAAATTTCTAACCCGTATGGTTTTGATTTAAATTACTCAGAATCATTGAATTTCTCAATCATTTTACCCGCAAGAAACCTCTCCAATCAAGCTTGGAATTGTGGAATAATCACTCATTGTTACCGTGGTGGTATCAATATTGTAACTGATGGAGACACCTCGCCCATCCTGTCTGAAGATTATATCTGGATAGAAAATTCAGGATTCTCACACTATGTCACAGAGTACAAATTTTCATTCACAGCTTCAGATTTAACTAGCTTCAAATTAATTTCATTGAATTATATTTCAGGTTTCAGTCACACTATTGCAATCAATACATCACTGCAAGAATTGTTTACTCCAAATGACGACATGACATCTACCATGCAGGTATCTATCGCATCGCAAAGAGGTGGCATTATTTTCGATGGTGACATCATTCATGAGAAATCCATCATCGATGATTGGCGTACCCTGCCACAACAAACATTCATTCCGGGATTAACTCAATTAGCAATTTCCAGCCACCAAACTCTCTCAAATACGCCAGACCTTGAATCAATTTCGCTAAGTATTTCACCGACTCAAAACGTTTCGGAATCAATCGTCCAGGTTACAGTCGATAATTTGGAAATCGGGGGCAGATTCATCCAAGATTTAGGTGCGGGGATAATTGAACTAGACTCCGATAATTGTACATGGGATGGCGAAAACGTCACTTGGTCATTGACTGGGAAGTGGATGCTCGATGATAATCCACGCTTGTACTGGTTTGCTAAGGCGACAAACAGTGCAGGGATATCTTTGGGTCCAGTCATGGGAATAAGTGGTACTGCCCAGTATGCTGCTTCTACCAACGACCTAGAGGTTATCGATTTCAAAGCCTGGTCAGATAACCGCCCACTACATGATTTTGCAAATCCATTATGGCCATTCAATGTAATGGGTGCAAACGAAGTTACAGTTGCTGGTGAAGTTAGGTATTCAGGACTCAACAACGTACATCCAATGACCGAGGATGCTGTTGTTAATATCGAATTATTATCTGGTGAGGAAGTCATTGGGAATGTAACCACAAGTTTTGATGAGAACGGATTGTTTAACACATCAATAATTACCCCAGACGAGCAAGAATTGAGCGGTACTGAATTCAAGATAATTCCAAGATTGACACAAATTGGCTCACTAGAATCGCAAACCGCAAGAGATGCAACATCTCAATCCCAAAACGTCCGATTTATTTTGGATGCAAATAATTCAGAAGTAATTTCTCTGTTTATCGATGCACCGGGGGGCAATCAACTCGCAGATGGACACGTATGGCATCCCGGGCAGAATATCCCTCTAATTCTAGAGGTATCTGATGACAATGGATTACCAAACAAGATGAAGATGCACTTCTCACGTAGTGGTAGGACTTGGGAATCAATCGAATTCTTGACCCCTGTTGGAGCAACAGAGGCGACGATTGATTTACCATTTATCGATGAGAGTAATGTACCATTGCCCAATGAAGAGGTTGGATGGCTAGACGTCTATTTCGAGGGTCTTGACCTTGCAGGTAACCCGCTGGTTGGAGGCGGTAATTCATCAGAACCATTAGCAAGAATTCATGTACAGCCAAGATACTCAACTTGGATTGGTGGTGAATCGATTAGCCTTGACAGGGTGAATGGTTTCTTATTGCCAGGTAATACTCACACATTCAATTTCACAGTATCAGATGACAACGGTATTGATTCGATAGATATGATGCGAATTGTGCTTTCGAAGGACTTGGGAATTTGCGACATTGAGTGGACACCGTGGAGTGGTGAAATCCACCATGACGTTGGTTGTTTCATCAAGCCACCAAAGGCAGAAGCAGTGCAAAGATGGCAAACAAATACTTGGGATGTTTACATCCACTTTGAGTTAAGATGGGACTTGGACGAAGAATTAGGGGAGGCCTCCAATATCCCTTCACTAAGTTTGTGGGATGAGAATGCTCCACTCGATGTCATTTTCACCTCAATCAGTCTCTATAATTGGTCACTACACAGTGGGATCGATTTACGGATAGATGGTGTGAAAGACAAAACAGCCCCTCTGGGAGATTTCGTGGATGGTATTGCCTTTATTCATGCTCAAGATATCGTCGATGTGGAAATTTCTGCTTACCACGCAGGATATGATATCTACGCACACAACCTTCCATTCAACACTGAATATCGAATTGAATTGATTGGAAATAATGCAAGTGAATTTATGACCAATTCACTAAATAGTGATGGTACATCAACAAACAGAGTTGTTTTCGATACGTCATATTATGGTACTCAGATTAAGTTGATTGCTGAGTTATTCGATGTATACAATCAAACGACTACGAGTGATGAAATCGATTTTGTTATCGATGACTCTTCGCCCACAATCGTAATTTCAGGTGGGCATTTGGTATCCGTAGATTCTGATAAGTTAGAGAACGTACAAGTTCAGGTAACTGTAAGCGATGACCATGGTCTAAATTCCGATCCAATTATGATGCATTGGCGTTTTGTAAGGCAAGGAAGAATCATTGAAGGCTCGCAAAGTAATATTCTAATTCCAGTAGAATTCCAGAGCGTTCGCTCAAACCTCTATTCTGCCGTAGTGAACATGAATACCTCCAATGAACTGCAAAAAGGTGATTCTCTGATGGTTTGGTTTGAAGGGTCAGACGCTTCTGGTCGCCCAATTATTGGTTATGGAACTAGTGACGTGGACCCAATTGAGACATTCATACGCTGGATAGCATATGAGCCGGAACTGAGGGAAATAATAGCCACACCCTACAGGCCTCAAGTTGGAGACATAATCTATGTCGATACGATAGTTGAAAACATAGGTTTAGTCAATGGAGAATCTAATCTATCTATTCTGGATAGTTCCGGAAAGGAACTGGAACAAATTAACTTCACACTTCCCGCTGGTAGAACATACAAACACACGTTTGAGATTGAAGCTTGGAAAGAAGGCGACCTTGGACTGAGATTACAACTTGACGGGCATGATGTCACCTTGGTACCGATTTCAAGTGTACAGGAAAGGAGTGAAGACTCGAGCAATTCACAAACAACGCTTCTTGGTCTTTCGTTTTTGTCGATCTTCATCGCTGGAATTTTGTTGTTTATGGCTAACTCAAGAAGGAATAATCAAGATTATTTTGATGAGGAAGAATGATGTTTGATGAACTCTGCGCCCGAATCAAGCCGGAGTACCCGAGTGGTCAAAGGGGGCGCACTCAAGATGCGCTGCGAAATGCTTCGTAGGTTCAAATCCTACCTCCGGCACCACCTTCATTCCCGCCTTAGAATTGCGTCTACGAGAGGTTTGAAAGTATCTCCGTGTGGGTAAGGTGAGACTACACTAGCGACCGCCGCTAGGGAGTCGAAACATCCACCTACCGCAACTGATTGTCCAACCAGTTCGAACATTGGGATATCGTTTGGAGCATCGCCAACAGCGAGAATGTCATCGGGAGATATGCTCATTTTTTCTAATGCGACCTTGAGCCCTTCGCCTTTGGACAAGTGTGGCTCCATCAAATGAATTGCAAATCCGGTTTTTACCACAGCAAGGTCTGAATATTCTGAATTAGAAACCCAGTTGTTTACTGCATTCAAGTCTTCATCCTTGAATAGGCACCATTCAGATTCACGCCATGCGTTGGTGGTTATTCCCTTAGGGTCAATATCGATGTCCTTTGCCATCTCCTGAGCACATTTTCTCGCTCTTTCTCCATCTGCTCGAACGATTGGCTCTTCCCATGTTGGATGCCAAACAACACCACCATTTTCACAGACCATCGGTCCAGTTGCACCAATAAATCTCGAGAGGCCGTAAGTGATTGCTCTGACATTACCAGTAGCGAGAATAATCGGAATTCCCGCTTCTTCTAGGCGCCTCAGGGACTCGATTGCTTCAAGATGCAATTTCTTGTTGTAATCGGTGATTGTACCGTCGATATCAACAGCAACAGCCTTTGGCTTCCAACCGTCAGGAATCCATTGCATGATTGTCGCTGTAAGACTTGATTCAATACGCTTGCGATGCGAGGATTCTTGACCCATGCCCTAACAGCAGAGGATATGTCCGGGGATGGTGAAGAATTCCTATCCCTCGAAGACGATGAGGCTCCCGTCATTCAAGTAAAAGAGAGGAAGCCGAAAAAATCTCAGAAACCATTACTAAAATCGACCGAAAACACCTCATCACAGAGCACAGCTGTCCAAGCCGAGCTTGTCGATATGGAAGTTCTTGGAGAATATGGCGGCAACCACAGTGTGTGCTGGCCAATTCAAGACATGGATTGTCCAGATTGCGCCTCGAAAGCTATGAATGCACTCAATCGATTAGAGCATGTCAACACTTCACTTGTATCTGCAACAGACGGAACCGTTACTGTAGATGTCGATTTTGAGAAAGGTAACCTAGCAGAAGCATCTGCGATATTAGCATCTCTAGGCAATCCTCCAAACTTGCCTTTCATGCAACTTGCTGACGTCGACTCCAGTGCGATCGCTTCCCGCCATTCGGTACCAGTCAAGGGATTACCTAGGATCTTCAGAAGACAACCTGGTGTCCTAGATTGTGATGTTGATAGAGATGGCAATATACTGTTACAATTGACTCCTGAGCCAATAGAAGAGTTGCGTATTGCAATGGAAAGAGCTCTCAAGAGCGTGATTGGTGGAGACTACAAGTTGGTTTCAGCAAGTATAACCAAAGTTACCTCGGGCCAATGGAGAATGATAGGGTCAGGAATTGCATTCCTCATGCTACTGGCTTACATCATCACAGAATCATTCATCACAGAAAATCCGTTTGTTCTAGGAGCAATCGGTCTTCTTGGTGTCTCTTTAGGTGGCATAAAGATGTTCAACAAAGCGATAGCATCCGTTCAAAATCGCCAGCTTGGGTTCCAAGTGTTAACGTCACTCGCTGTTATTGGAGCATCCTATCTCCAAGCATGGGAGGAAGCCCTGTTGGTTTTGATTTTAGTTTCATGGACCGAACATATGGAAAATGAGGCCCTAGTAAAAGCAAGGGAAGCTATGCAGGGTGGACTAGATCGACTACCGCGAACCGCTAGAAGGGTTCCCAAAAAGAAGATAGGGAAATTTTCGATGTCCTCTCTATCTGTTATTTCCTCACAAAGCCCCATGACTCCAACCACACATAGCCATTCAGGACCGGAAGAAATTCCAGTTGGTCTGGTAATGAAAGGTGACAATTTGGAAATTAGAAGTGGTGAATTGATTCCTGCCGATGGTAAGATTATCTCCGGTTCAGGTTCAGTCAACCGTGCACCATTAACAGGAGAATCTGTCCCAGTGGATGTGGCAAGTGGAGACGAATTACAAGCTGGTTTGACTCTATCTCGCGGCCCGGTCACAATCGAAGTTACCGCAGTTGGCGAAGACACAAGATTATCGGGACTCATAGACAAAGTTCACTCTTACAAGGAAATACCTACGAGATTACAGGGTGCCCTAGAGAATTTCACCTCAATATGGGTTCCAGTAGTTTTGGTTGGAGCAGTTCTCGCTTGGTTATTACAACCAGATGCTGACTGGAAAATCATTCTCTTGCTTTGGGTAGTAGCCTGTCCATGCGCTCTATTACTTGCGTCTCCTGTGCCGCACGCCGCAAGTCTTTCATTAGCCTCTAAATCAGGTGCGATCGCAAGAGGTGGAGACATTATGGAATCATTGTCCAAAGTAAATTTGGCACTTCTGGATAAAACCGGAACTCTAACCTCCGGCAAGCCACGAATAGGAAGTATGACTCTAGCAAGAGGGCGCAGAAGGGATACTGCAATCGCTCTAGCAGCGGGATTGGAGGCATCATCTAACCATCCATATGCGCAAGCAATCATCGCTTTTGCAGAGAACGAATCAATCGAGCCATTGGAGTTATCAGAAATCTCTGATATGGAAAATGGTGTATCTGCTAAACTCAAAGGCTCTGAAGTCGCATTTGTTCGAGCAGAACTCTCTCAAGTTTCAGGTAAATTAGAGGAAGAGTTGCAATCTGCTCTAAACTCAGGTCACGGGGCTAGTTTATTGTTGAAGGATGGAAAGTCAGTAGCACTATTCACTTTTGTCCATGATGATTTGAGAGAAGGAACCGTAGAATTGATCGAGGCTCTGTATGCACAAGGAGTGAACGTTGAGATTTTGTCCGGAGACAATCAAGATGCGGTCGATGCACTCGCTAAGAGCATAGGTCTGCAGGAAAATGCAGCGAGAGGGGAAATGACCCCAGAGGGCAAAGTTCAGTGGGTTCAAGATAGGTCTAAAACTCACATCACAATGATGGTGGGCGATGGATTCAACGATGCTGCTGCAATGGCAGCGGCTGACATTGGAATTGCCATAGGTACTGGTGAATCAGCCAACTTGGAAGCGGCAGACGTTTTGATTCCTGGAGACGATCCAAGATTAATTTCAGATTTGGTAAAATTAGCAAAGCGAACTCACAACGTGTTAATGTGGAACATAGGATATTCGGTAGCAGTGACACTATTCCTTGTATATCTCGTTCTTACGGGTGTTAACGACAGCCTTGCAATCGGCGTACTAGTCCACGAACTGAGTGTTATCGGTGTCATCATAAATGGGGCAAGACTGTCGGGAACGGGCGGTACTTTGCAACTAATTGTTGACATTTTCAAGTCGATTTGGGACGGTACCATTGAATCATTCAAGGCACTATACGACTCAATCTAGTCTTCGAATTGAACGCTACCTTCAAGCCACATGGCGATTAGGGCTATGCATAGGTGGACACTATTGGCTAGAGTACATGCAGACCCGGTTAGCACTTCTTTGATGCATCCAACACGCCGTGCACTGTATGTTGCACTTCTCGAGGCTGATGAATATACAACTGTCCAATTACAGAAAATCGTCGGAGTTGACCGCTACAATTTGTATCACCACCTGAGGAAACTCGAGTCGCTTGGATTAGTAATGAATCACAGAGATCAGGGGCGAACAAGATGGTGGTGTGTAATAGACAGAGTCCCACTCCCTAATGATGGCAGTTCAGGCACGAGCCAAAATTCGCTTGCATCCATCGACTTATCGAATCCAAGGGTACAAGCTGCTGCAAGGACTATGTTGAGGGAATTGGCAGAGTTGTCTGGAACAACTTTAGATTTAGATTCCGCGACTCTTCAAAATTTGGAAATTATCGGTAGAAGGAGTTGAGTAGCGCAATCTCTCAAAAACCAAAACAAGGAGGGCCAAGCATGTCGGATGAAGAGTCTAGCGCAGGTGTGGAATCAAGAATCTCTGCGCCAGATCTTTCTTGTCCTAAGTGTAATCATCTGTTACCCAATGGATTGGGCATCATAACTTGCTTAATGTGCAAATCCGAGGTTAAAGTTGAACATCAAGGCACTAGGAAAAAGTGGAGAGAAGAAAAAATAGGTTGTCCATCCTGTTCCAAGGTGCTGATTTGTGGCGTGGATAAGAGGCCAGCAAATTTGCAATGCGCGTCATGTCAGACTCACTTTGTCCTTAAGCCAAATCGACCAAAAATCGAGGTATCTTGTCCTTCTTGCGATCGAAAGCTGCGAATGAACAAGCGACCTGGGGAAAGAGAAATCACCTGTCCTGCATGTGAAGCCGAATTCAAGATATCATTTTGAGGTGATTTCGTGAAGACCACATTTAGGATGATGGGAATTGCGGATTACATCACCATTGTGAATGGTTTATTTGGTACTCTTGCAATTTTCTTCCTCTTGCTAGCAGTCGATGACATGGGTGAACCGTATACACAAGGAGGTGTATTGACCGATTACATCTGGGCGGCTATGTTGTGCATTCTTCTCTCTGCAATTGGGGACATCATCGACGGACCAATTGCTAGAAGATACTCGAAACAACAACTGCTCGGTGGGTCGCTAGACATTATGTCTGATTGTATTTCATTCTGTGTCGCCCCTGCATTGATGATTTTCGCAATGTTTGGTAGGTGGGGTGAGGCAACTCCAATCTGGACAATTAGTTTGGCAATCGCATGTTCTTGGATGATTGCATGTGGCATGTTGAGACTTGCTAGGTTTCAGCATGAAGAAGGGGGCTATGTTCCATATTTCTACGGAATGGCATCGCCTGCAAATGCGATGTTGATTATTTCTGCAGCAGGTCTGATTTGGCTGCAACCATCCTCTGGATACGGACCAGACCTTACCGAATGGAGTTGTGGGATTTGCTTTGGCGAGGGAGAAAAGCCGTACCTTGATTTCATAATTCTTCCAATAATGATAGTCAGTGGGGGTCTGATGATTTCAGACAGAAAAATGTCTAAATTGAAATCAGGAATTCCAATGAAGTTGAGCGTAGTCCAACTTACTGCACTTTTGTTCGGAATTCTCCATGCGATGTCACTGACACACAAAGATGACGCAGGGGTTGACTTGTCTGGAACATCATTTACCATGTTTTTATTCACAGTTTCTCTATTTCTGATGCTTGTATACATCGTAATGGGCCCACGTTTAGTAGACTTAGAATCAGAGCAGGAAGAACAAGAGTAATGGCAAGCGCGAATGGTCGTATAAATCGCCTCGCGTCGGCGCGTTTTCATCGCGCTCCTTATCTATCATGAGAAAGGCATGAGTTACCGGATGGGAGTATTATGAGTGCTAGCGATAGCAAGTCTGGAGATAAAGTGGGGTTGAGAAGAGGAAGCTCTTCTGGCAATATCGACCTCTCAACATTGCGTGCTCAATTTACGTCTACTCCGTCCCCATCCTTGGATCAGACGTTAATGCAGAATTCACGTTTCAGAGAGGAAGAGAAACTGCGTGCAAAGTTGCGCAGAGAAAGCAAACTCCGCCGTGAGGCATTAGCTGAGAGGATCTCATTGATGCAAGATAACATGGCTACAGACATTTCTAGGCAACACGAAATGACACTCAATGCATTCGAGACTGAATTGAGAGGTCAGATGGAGGAAGAGTTGTCTAAGTTAGAATCCGAAGCACTGACCAGAGAAGAAATCCGCCTTAGAGAAATGCATGAGATGCGTCTTGAGAGGGAAATAGGTGCTCTCAAGGAATCTCTTGAAGTGGAGCAAAGTCGCAAGGTTGAGGAACACCGAACAGCAGTAATTTCTCAGTTGGAAACACAATTGTCCGACGAGCATCGCAAGAGGTTAGCATTCCAAAGAGAGAGATTGGAGATAGAATTCAATCAATCACTCCAAAGAAAAATCCGTGAATTGGAAGCTACAATTCAGAAAGAAATGGAAAGCAGGTTCACTGAATTAGAGTCCAAAGAAGTTGAAAAACTGGAGGAAGTTCAAAGCCAAAAACTGGCCGAGAGAGAGGAGTCTCTTCGTCGAGGAATCAGAACAAGGTTGGAGCAACAACTCAAACTTCGCCTCAAGCAAAGAGAAGCAACCATGCGTGCTGAATATGAAAGGCGTAGCCTAAGGTTGGAAGAAGACATTGCAGCCTCAATCCAAGAGGAACTTGAATCTAGACTCAATTCAGAGACAAAAGAACTCGAAGAAAGAATGCGCCAGGACGTCGAATTGGCAGTTGCAAGAAGAAGAGAGCAACTCAGAGGAGAAGTCGAAAGGCAATTGGAGTCACAATATTCTGAGAAATTATCAGAGCGCAAGAGTAGATTGCGAGAAAAGTACGACCTAACCTTCTCAAAGGCTGTCGACGATATTTCTCGTTCACTAGAAGCAGAGATTGAGCAAGAACTCGAAGCAAGAATGGATGTTGAATTCGCAGCATATAGGAATGCAAGAGAAGCTGAAATCCAAAATCGGCTTGCAAGATTCCGATATGAGAGAGAAGCGGAGTTACACGACCAGATGTCGGAACGCTATGATTCCAAGAAGGTCGATTGGTCTGAGCGCTTGGAGTTAGAATTCCAAGCGCGTGAGTCTGCTGCCCGTAAGGCAATAATGTCTGAAATCGATGGTAGGCTGCGAAATGAAAGAATTACTCAGGAAACCGACCTCGACCTAATCAAGGAAGAAACAGTTCTCGAACTTGAGGCAGAAATGGAAGAACGCCTCGCAGAATTCAGAGCCCGAAAGGAGGAAGAGGTCGCAACTCAACTCGAGAGACAACTCGACAAGAGAGAAGAGATCATGCGCAACAAGGCGCTTATTGAAGTCCGTAAGCGTGAAGCGAATATTCGTGCAGAAATCGAAGCACAACTCGGTGTCAAGCGTGCTGAAATCAGAGACCGTTTGTCAACTCTAACTCAGCAGATGGATGACTTCAAAGCAATGGCTGAGGTCAAGATGCGCGAATCGATTGAGGCCAAGGTGCAGGGGGAAATCGATGCAGATGAAGCAAGACTTGCTGACCAGCAGCAAGAATTCGAAAATCTCCAGTCACAAGACTCCCGTGTGGAGAAACGCCAGTCTTGGTTACAAGCAATTTCTGGACAGGGCACACAAGCACAGCAACCTCAGATGGGTGTAGACCCAAGCGCACTCGGTGCTAGGCCGAGTGCACTAGGTGCGTCTGCAGGAAGAGCTCCACGCGGTGCACTAGCACAAGCCGCTGCTCAACATACTCCTTCTATGGGTCTAGCAGGAATGAGAGCACCACGCTCTGCTGCTAAATCACTAAGTGGCGCTCAACCAATCGCAAGACCTGTCAAGGCACCTATTGGCGGAGCAGCACCTTTAGCAGGCAGACCAGCAGCAACCTTGCCTCAACCGATTCAGCCGAAGGTAGTGAGGCAACCACTTGTCAAGCCACCAGCTCAATCGATACAAGAAGAACGACCTCCAGTGGTTTCTAGTCCAGTAGTTGCAAGCCCAGTAATTGCACCTTCACTTGTGAAGAAGCCAGTAATTGCCCCGCCTGCAGTTTCTGAACCTCAAGTGGTTGTACCAACAGAACCTGTAACGCCAGCAGTTGAAAAGATTGAACCAGTTATTGAAACTGTAGAAGAAATTCCAGAAGTTACCGAAGAAGTGATCGTAACACAGGTCGAAGAAATCGAGCCTGTAATCGAGACCGAATCAATCGTAGAAGAAATAATCGAGACGATTGAGGAAGAAGTCGAACCGGTGCAAAAAATCGCAACTCTGACTCCTTTGAAGCGTCTTGAACCTGTTCAGGCAGAAGAAACCGTAGTTCTTGAGCCTGCAAAACTGAAGGTTTTGACACCTGTAAAAACAAAGGTGCTCAAACCTGTAGAACCTAAGGTTTCGGAACCTGTGAAGAAAAGAGGCCCACCGCCATCCTCTGCACCAGGTCAAAGGCCAAGCTCAAAGGTTGCAGAGGCGCCTACAGCGACTTTGAGCCCAATTAAGAAACTGAAGCCAATCGACTCTAAACTCGACACGGATTCAGAAGATTGAGGCTAATATTAGTGGTTGAAGTTCAAACACTTCACTCCGTGCCATTCATACGTCGTGTATGATTGGGGATAATCATGAGGAGAGTTATTGCGTTAATTCTCGCAGTACTACTTTTGCCAGCGCTACCCTTTGCTGAAGCAAATGCTAACCTAATCGATGTTGGTGTAATCGAGACAGAAGATGGCAGATTCATGCATGCTTCATTCACCTCATCTTCCACAATGGTCACTGTAACAAAGACAGGTAATCTTTCTGAACATTTTTGGGGAAGTGGCGAACTAATTACCCAATGGTCCATCGAACTCAACGTTACTGTAAACTCAGCTACTGTAGATTCAACAGGACTTCAGGTAGCCGTCGCACACAATGGTGGAGTATTCGTTGTAAATACCCAATCAAGAACAATCACCGGTAACTACAACTCGACTAGTTCGGTTGACGAGGTTCTTTGGGATTCTGAAGGAGATATGTGGTTCGGGTACCACGGAGGGGAGCGTAGAGCAAAAGAATTCGAAAACGGTGTTCCAACCGGTGAAGCAACTCTCGCACACAATACAGCACTTACATCGATGACCATCATCTCCGAAGACAGGATTGTTACCTCAGGAAGAGATAACTTAGTCAAGGTGTTCTCGCAAGACGGTGTTTTGGAAACAAGCCTGTCCGATTTCAACTCATATCCAACTAAAGTCATCAATGATGGTAATGGCAACATAATCGTAGGCTGTACAAACGGTGACTTGTTTAGATATGATTTCGATGACTGGACAATGGAACAGACGTCTGTTTCAAGCGGCCAAAGCATCATTTCGATCACTATGGATGAATCCGGAGAAATTTTAGTTGGTACTCAAAATGGAAAATTACACCAAATCAATTCCACTACGTTTACTGAAGAAGAGGTATATTCGTCATCTGGGAGAGTAATATTCGCCACCTATGGAAACAGTGGTGAACTGTACATCATTTCCACATTTTCAACATCTTCTAAAATCAGGCTATATGACTTAGATTCCGATGGTGACGGGGTAACAGATAGCGTGGATGATTTCCCAACAGATTCAACTCAGTACGAAGACGAGGATGGCGATGGATACGGTGACAATCCACAAGGGAATAACCCAGATGCATTCCCTGAAGATGTTACTCAATGGGACGATACTGATGGTGACGGATATGGGGACAATCCAGATGGTAACGATTCGGACGCATTCCCAACCAATCCAGAACAGTGGATTGACTCCGATGGCGACGGCTATGGAGACAACATGAACAAAGAAGGTGGTGACAGATACCCCGATGACTCCACACAATGGGCAGATTCTGACTTTGACGGATTCGGCGACAATAAGGATGGAACCGAGGGAGACGACTGTCCTGATCAGAACGGTTTCTCGACTATTGATAGAACAGGATGCAAAGATACAGACGGTGATGGTTATTCAGACCCATCCGACGATTGGAGCGTTGCAGACGGTGCAGATTTCTCAATTAATGACGATAGCCAATGGTCCGATACCGATGGTGACGGATACGGCGACAACCTGCAAGGCAACGACCCGGATGCTTGTCCACTAGAGTGGGGTAACTCCACAAGTGCTTACATTCCCGAGATTGCAAGCGATGGTTCTCTTGAACTAAACTTCGTAGTCACAGAGAAGTTCGGTTGCATAGACACAGATGGAGATGGATTCTATGATTTCGCAGATGACCTTCCAGAAGATTCTCGTGACTACATTGATTCGGATGGAGATTCGGTAGGTGCTAGCCAAGATTACAATGATTCAAACAGGCTTGTTCAAACGGTATTTGACCATTGTGAACTAATCGTGACAGATGTTACAGAAACCTGTCAAGGAGTAAGGGACGCAGACTATCAAAACTACGTCACAGACAAAGAAGCAAAAGGAGAAACTGCAAAGCAATACTTTGCCTGGGTGAAATCCCAAGAAGAGGCTGAGGCTGAGGAATCATCCAGCGACCAATATCTCTCAACTGCCAAAGAAATAGCACCGTTCCTTGGCGGTGGATTCGCTGCAATAGTGGCGGTTTTGTTGATCTATGCTGCAATAGGCAGTGCCCGTCGACGAAAGGCCTTAGTCAAAACTTACGGAGTGCCTTTCGTGCCTGACGGTGAAAACAGCGCAGAAGCAGAAGCGCTAGGTGGTAAGGCTGGCCTTTCAGGTTCCGGAGGTGTAGATTCAGACAAGTATTGGGATGATGATGTCGCACCAATGGAGATGGACACTTCAAATGATGAAGCAGAAATTGACTCTGGTTTCGGAGACATCGACATTAAGGGAGATATGGATATGTCAGAATCAACAGGTGTAATGGAAGAATCTGCATCTCTAGAAGAGTTAGCAGGACTCCCTGCTCAAACCACAGCGGCTGAAGTAAACCAGGTGAATGAAGCGCCTGCACAACAAGCACCACCTGAAGCGCCTCCATTACCAGCAGAAGGTCTTCCAGACGGTTGGACAATGGACCAGTGGAAATGGTATGGTGCAGAGTGGCTTGCAAAGCAAGGCAAGTGATTAATCAGTCCGCCAAACAATTGGTAGGGAAGATTTCAGTTCACCGAGTTCTGCTCCAGTATATACTGGAACTCCGTCTACTTTCAGAGTGTTAGAAATCAACCAAAGGATTGCGTTCCAACTCTTTGCGTCAGCGAACAATTCTATTTCTCCCATTGTAGCTTTCACTAGGAGTTTTCCTGCATCACTCTTTGAATCAAAAATTGCATGCACTAAGTCGGTAGTGGAAAGTTTGTATCCCGAAGGTCTCCATTCCATCATTTTACCACCTCAGACTTTGAATGGTGCTAGGTTTAGCCTTTGTACAAGGTGTTCAGCGCTTACATCGGCAACTTCTTTCATCTGTTCCCTGAGTTTGTCTAACTCACCGTTCATCTTACCTAACTTGTGAGCGCGAATCATATCCGCTAGAAACGAATCGACACTGCGATGTCCGTCCATCGTTCTTAGAGTGTTCAACTGCCTTCTAACTTCATAACTTACGCTTACTGAGGTCATCCCTTCCCCTGTCATGGAGTTGATGCGCTCTATAGACTACTTGAAGTGCGCGCGCAATAAACAACCCAAAATAGTGATTTTTTGACTGTATCAAAGGGAGCGGCCTTGCTTTTCCAATAACAATCTAGGATGCTCGGTAACTCCGAATTGCCTTCTCATTTCTTGAACTCTCTCGTGATATTCTTTGGTCAGAGACCAATACTCCCTGCTGCCAGCACCGGCACCGCTCTTGCTTGGTTTGTTCAAAATCACTGTCGGAGCGCCCGTCCAAGCAGCTTCTGCGACCTTTGCTAGCCTTCTGATAGGCGTCTTGAATACCTTCCTTGGAATCTTCGATTGCACTTCATTGCACACGTGGAGGGATAGTTTGGACCTCTGGTCAACCATGGTCATTGCAACACCGAAGATCTTCAGATTTCGATTAATTCTCTTCTGAATCATCTTTACACTGTTCATCAGCATGCTGAAGCCCTCTAATGCGTAGTACTCTGCTTGTACTGGAATGAACACCCAGTTTGCTGCACAAAGTGCATTGATTGAGAGCAATCCTAAGGAAGGTGGTGTGTCGATGATAATGTGGTCGAATTGGTCAATGATTGGAGCCAGAGCTTCTCTTAGTCTGGTCTCTCTTCCAATTCTGTGGCTCAATTCTATTTCAGCACCAGAGAGATGTATGTCGCTAGGAAGCAACCACAAATTATCGATAGACAGGTCTTCAGGAACCCTGTTGGAATTGTCGTTTCTTTTCGACCAAGCTTTCTGCATCGATTCGGTAAGTTCTGCTGGTGAGATGATGTACTCATCCATTAAGGGTAAATCTTCACCACTATCGTTTACAAGCAAATCGTATGCGGTTTTCTTGATTTTTTTCTTTTCAACACCAAAAGAGGTAGCACAATTACCCTGAGGGTCTAAATCGATGAGAAGGACCTTAGCAGGTGGTACCTTGAATTTGGGGTTGCCTTTTGCCAAGGCTGCAGCGAGATTGACCGCAGTGGTCGTTTTTGCACAACCGCCCTTTTGGTTCGCAACTGCAACTACCATCTTGTACGGATTCATTTAGACACCCCTAAATTTGTCTGCGCTGATACTGCCAAGTCGGCGCTCCCCTGTAAAGAGTCGCATTGAATCAGAGCAAATCATCCCTGTTGAATGACAGGAACTGGTACTTCGGACAAAATCTTGCGAACGATGTGCATACCAGTGATTCCTCGAATCTTTGCCTCTGGCTTCATGACGATTCTGTGAGAGATAATCTGTAGAGCGATGCCCTTGATGTCATCAGGTATCACGTAATCTCTTCCATCGATTGCAGCTGCAGCACGTCCAGTCTTGAACAACGATTGGCTAGCACGTGGAGAAGCTCCGTTTACAACACGGTGATCTTCACGAGTTCTTTGTACGATTTCAACGATGTATGATAGAATTGCAGGGTCGACGTGAACGGTTTCAAGTGCCTTTTGCATTGCAACTACTTTCTTTGGTGAGGTAATTTGCTCAACATCGTGCTGGTCCTTTCCACGCAACTTACGACGGGCTAGAATTGCCTTTTCTTCTGCACGGTCTGGATAACCCATGCTCATCTTCATCAGGAAACGGTCCATCTGCGCCTCAGGCAGTGGGTACGTTCCTTCTTGCTCGATTGGGTTTTGAGTAGCAAGTACAACGAAAGGAGCTGGCAACTTGTGGGTAATACCTTCAATTGTAACCTGCTTTTCTTCCATTGCTTCTAACAGAGCAGCCTGTGTCTTTGGAGGAGCACGGTTAATTTCGTCAGCAAGTAAAATGTTTGAGAACAGAGGTCCGGCACGTAGTTTGAATTCACCGGATTTTTGGTCGAACATGTACGTACCCATGATATCGCTAGGAAGCAAGTCAGGGGTGAACTGAACACGCTTGAATTTACATCCAAGCGCACGTGCAAAGGTGTTTGATAGTAGAGTCTTTGCAAGACCAGGGAAATCTTCCAGAAGCATGTTTCCATTCGAAAGAATTCCGACAGTTACTCTTCGGAGATTCTCGTTCTTTCCGATGATTACTTTCGAGACTTCTCCCATAAGTGAATTAGCAATCGAAGACACTGTTGCAATCAGGTCTTTTGTGCGGTGGTCACCTGCTGGTGCTCCTGCTTGGAATCCTGCGTTCATGGTATTAACACCTCTCGGTACAGGTTGACAACCTGCACCATCCATACTTCAAGGTATTGCGTATATAAGTCGCAACAAATCACGACGTACAACGATTTTCTTACCGGCCCCAAAAGTGGTCCTGCTTACGATGTAGGCGAGTAATTTCCTCAAGGATTTCTTCTTCGATAGGAGTTAAGTCGAGTTTTCTCAATCTCTTAGCATGTGATGATGGGATGTCGACCCAAAATTCGTCACCTTCTTCGATTTGCCTACCAACGGTAGGGCCCATAACCGCAACAGCCAACTCTTCACCTTGATGTCCTTGCTTGACATCCTCGCTTGATCTTGTTCTCAGACTCTTGATTTGTCCGATGGGGGTACCATCTAATTTCATGATTTTTTGACCAATGTGGACTCTGCCGCCTAGGACTCTCATTCCGACAATTGCAGGGCCCTTATTCCTGAAAGTATGGTCCTTCAGGTACAGTAGGTGGCCAGGGTAAACGAGATTTTCTCTGGCAGCAGCGTCCATTTCTGCCTTTGTAGTGTCTCTCCATTCTTCGAATTCTTCAAGAATTCTGTAAATGATATCAGCGTTGATGAATTTTATTTCAGCATCAGGACCCTCGAGTTTGGGCTGAACTTCTGTGTTTCCCTTAACTGAGAATCCTAGGATGACTTGATTGAGAGCATCATCCGCACACTGGGCTGTAATTATGTCTCTCTTGTTAACGGGTCCAACTGTAGCCATTCTAATCGGGACCTCCATCTTGTCTAATTCGAAAGCTAGGGCTTCTAGACCACCCACTGTATCTGCTTTGATGACAACTCCTTCTTCAGCAATGTCAACAGATATTTTCGCTTCCTTGAAAGCCTCTTTCTGTGCAATTGCCTTCGCTTCGTTGGAATTGGTTTGACGCAATGTCGTTCCCGCTAACACGTTTTCCAAGTTCGGTGCTACAATCTTCAAACCACATGCGGCCACTGCATTATCACATGCTTCCCAGCGGTCTCCAGCATCCCTCATTTCAGACATTCCCTTAGGCCTGAACATTCCTTTGATGTGAGTTGTAAATGGACCATCAGAGCCAACTAATGTAATCGTGTCTCCGACGTTTAATTCACCTCGGTTGAGGATAACGTCGATTGTTTTTCCAAGACCTCTTTCATCTTTCATCTCCAAAACGGTTCCTTCACCGTCGCCGAGTGTATCCCTCAATCTCTCCTCAAGGAATCGCTCTGCAAGTCCGACTGTTACGGTTAGTAGGTCTTGCAGGCCTTCACCGTCTTTGGCTGAACATGGTACCATTGCTAGGTTTGATTTGAAATCACGAATCTTGTCATATCTCTCGATATTAAATCCGTGCTCGCTGAACTGACCTAGGAGTTTCCAATATCTTTCTTCGAACAACTGGTGTACATCCTCCCTTTGACTCGACCATGACTCAATGAAAGAGCGACCCGCTTCTGTTCTCCAGCCGTGAATACGGTCTACTTTGTTAGCCGCAACGACGAATGGGGTTTTCTTGTCTCGTAAAATCCTCAAACTTTCGATTGTTTGAGGTTGTAACCCTTCCATTATGTCCACGACAAGGATTGCGATATCTGCAAGTGCGCCGCCTCTGCTACGAAGACTAGTGAATGAGTGGTGTCCGGGTGTATCGATGAATAACAATCCTGGGCTGTTGAAATCTTTGCCGCCAGTCATAGCAGCACAGGTTTCATTCAGAATTTTTGCTGGGACCTCGGTTGCACCGATATGCTGCGTAATTCCACCAGCCTCTCTATCCATTACGCTTGCTTGACGCTCAGATCCTAGGGACCTGAAATGGTCGAGAACGCTGGTTTTTCCATGGTCGACGTGACCGAGAACTGATACGATTGGTTGGCGTTGCCAGCCGAGGTTCTTAGCCTCGTTTTCAGGGCTAGTTTCCTCTTCAGACATATCAAATTCTCCAATTGGAATTTTTAATTTTGCAATTGACGTTCAATTTCACTCGTAGACCCAAGACTGGTTGTCTTGAGTCCACTCGTTAACGCCCTCTGGGAACCATAGTCCGAGTTCGAATTCTGCAGTTTCTGCAGCATCAGACCCGTGAATCATATTGTATCCAATATCCATTCCAAAGTCGCCTCTGATTGTACCAGGGGCGGCTTCTCTTCCGTTGGTAGGTCCAATCAGATTTCTTGCGACACTGATTGCATCTCTACCGGACCATGCCATACATACAACTGGCCCGCTGGTTACGAATTTGATCAGGCCCGGGAAGAACGGTCTTTCGGAGTGAACAGCGTAGTGTTCCTTTGCGATCTCTTCGCTAGGAATGACCTGTTTCAAACCTACAAGTTGTAGTCCCTTTCTTTCAAATCTCTGGATGATTTCTCCAACCAATCCTCTCTGTACGCCATCAGGCTTTACCATAACATAGGTAGTCTCCATAGTAATTCCACCATTGGCTGCGACCAGCACGCCCTATTTGAGCGCAGCGATTGTATTGTTCTGGATGGATATCACTGGATTCCGCCTTTTACGTAATGGCGGGTCCACTTTACCTTGCGTGAGTTTCGCTTTAGCTTGACCGCATTCTTGCGAGCCTTGCTATTGGCGAACCACTGTACTGTACCATCGCGGCGGATGAACATCAAACCTGTTCCAGGTTCGATAACATCGCCGGAAAAACTGCAAATTCTCTGTTCTGGCATTTGTATCACCTAAAGTTGAGTTTACGGGCTTCTCGGCCAGTATCGATTAGCATTAGAATATCGC
>JAYYDR010000040.1:0-2588 GCA_036160735.1 Thermoplasmatota archaeon | reverse complement strand
ATATCTATCAAGAGATGATGGGGACTGCAACAATTCCGGTAAACACAGACAGAGTCAAGCACGCTTGGAAGGGCGATTGGAATCACTTTAACAACGGTGCAAACGGCGCTGTATACTACACTGAAGATTCTCACTATGTCTTCATTCCAAATGGAACAGAGCGACTAGAAGCAACTCTAGCCGCATCTGAATTTGAACTAGAAACTGCACAAGCTGGTCAACTGCAACTCTCAATCGATTTGGGAGAAGACGGCTCAAATGATGGACAAGGACAGGGAATCAGAATAGCTGATACTTGGTACTATGATTTGGATGTAGACAGTTCACATTGGGGCAAGTGGGCACACTTCGATGTAACCGGACAAGCAATCACGCTGTTTGGTGTGATTGAAGACCCTGAATTCTTCGAATCAAGAATCCCATACACCGTAGACGTATTACTTACCCTTGACCTAAGCCAGCCGGTCGACATAGCATTTGAACAAAGGCCAGATTTCTATTCTGATCTCGACCCTGCTCCTCCTTCAGAGGTATATGATTCAAATAACGATGGCAAACTAACCTTCACAAGACTAGTTTATGACCAGGCAGCTGTTGTGGCATTGATAAAGCCAAAAGACATGGGTGGAGAAGAAAACAAAGAAGGATTCTTTTCCTCACTCTCGGGTATATTCACAGAATACCCACTCGCAATGTCCTTCCTATCTCTGATACTTGTTGTTGCATTAGTTGGACTTGGATACTCACTCAAAGAGTCAAATAATCGGGTAATAATGTCAAACAAAGAGTACGACGATGATGTACTAGAAGCAGAGATTGCTCAAGATTGAGACCCAAGAAAGACTTTGTATCTCCGTCACCGGAGAATTTCTAGGGATAAGCATGCCAACCTTAGATGAAGTACATAGCGCACAAACAGCTTGGGGAAATGGAATTGTTGCTATTGCATCAGCACACTCTTCCGGTGGTGACTTTGTATCGACTGCTAGAAACCATGTGAACACGCTATACGCTTATGGAATTTCGAAAGTTTTGTTCAAGCCCACGCTCGCTGCACTGGAGCAGTTTAGGCCTGACTTCGAAAGCGCATTATCATACTTCGTCGCTTCAAATAACGTATGCCCCGAAGACAAAGGATTCGCAATCAAGGGCTGGACGAAAGTCAGATTCGAAAACTCAGACGTGATTCTCGGTGAAAAGTCTGCAACAGCAATGGGGAATTATTTCTTTACAACTCCTGAAGGAGATGAAGTAAAGGTAGAGTATACGTTTGGATACATCACCGATTCTGAAGGCAAGTTGAGAATAAATCTACATCATTCCTCAATGCCAGCAATGATTGAATAATTCTGATAAATGAATCAATAGATTCCTTTCAATCATACTATATGCTTAGACGCACAGGGATAGCCATGTCAATTATTGCAGCATACAATGAGGCTTGGGAAAACGGCGACGTAGAGGCACTAGCAGAAATCATTCACGATGATTTCGTGTTTAACCCTCACGTTGGAGGAATAACAATGGGCAAGTCAGACCTACTCGGATTTGCTGGTTCAGAAGGTGGACCAAAATCAGAAAACGATAGAATCCTATTCGAGAATGACGAGGTAGGAGTCGCACACTCAATCGTACACTTTTCAAATGGATCTGCTTCTGAAGCAGTTATGTCCTTCATGACATTCAAGGATGGAAAAATCATCTCGATGGAGACTGGTGCTACACCACTTTCCGATGACTACAAACTTGTAGGCCAAGAGTGAAGTCCTTCCTCACGGCTAACATGGCTAAATGTTGAACCGTGGTTCCTAGTAACCATTGGTTCGGCAATCTTGGATTGCATATGCCACTAACATTCAAGAGGCTTCAGAATCACGCTACATCATGGTTGAGATGCCAACGCTTGGTAAGCGAGTAAAAATTATTGCACAAACTCCAAGCGGCAGCACGTCGCATCAAGGAGTTGTACTTCCAGGTGCTGCACCAGACCATTTGACGATTAAGCTAGCAAATGGTTACAACATAAGTTATCCATTATCCAGTGTAGACTCGATTGTGGAAATTGGAGATTCAACAACTCCCGGAAAATTTGAAAATTCAATCGACCAAAATCAAAAGTTGCCCAAGGTGACGATAATCCACACTGGTGGAACAATCGCATCCAAAGTCGATTACACTACGGGTGCAGTCATCGCAAGATTTGAGCCTGAAGAACTGTTGGCTAGTGTTCCCGAAATTCTGGAAATCGCAAATATTGATGCTGTGAAATTGGGTAACATGTGGTCTGATGACATAAGGCCAACTCATTGGAACAAGATGATTGATGCATGTCAAAATGCATTCAATTCAGGTTCGGTAGGAGTTGTCATAACGCATGGAACAGACACCCTTCACATTAGTGCTTCTGCACTATCTTTTGCCTTTGCAGGAAATGGCGGAAAACCAGCAGGCAGAATCGTATTCACAGGTTCACAGAGATCTTCGGACAGGGCCTCATCAGATGCTACCGAAAACCTGCTATCAGCTGTTTATTGGGCTGCAAACGGTCCTGAAGTAACAGGTGAAGGTGATGCTGCGGTTACTGTGAT
>JAYYDR010000039.1:0-8766 GCA_036160735.1 Thermoplasmatota archaeon | reverse complement strand
AGATCGAATTGAACATATTGTGGAAATCCCTGAGGGAGTTTCCGCATCGATTGATGGTGACGCTGTCACCATCACAGGGCCTAAGGGCAGCGTTTCTCGAGACTTTGTAAGTGCAAGGCACGACATTTTCCAAGAAGGCGGTGCTCTCATCGTTCGAATTGATATTCCACGCCGCAAGGAAAGAGCCCTTGCAGGAACATGGAATGCACACCTAAACAACATGGTAAAGGGAGTAACAGATGGTTTCACCTATACTTTGAAAGCGCTGTACTCTCACTTCCCAATGACACTAGCGGTACAAGGAAACCAATTGATAGTGAACAACTACTTTGGAGAAAGAGTACCAAGATCTGCAAATATCCTAGCAGGTGTTGATGTGAAAGTTCAGAACAAGACAGAAATCGTCGTTTCTGGAATCGATAAGGAAGCAGTTGGACAAACCGCTGCTAACATCGAGCGCTCAACCACTGTAAAGAAGCGTGACCGCCGTGTATTCCAGGATGGAATATACTTGATTGAGAAGGCATGAAGGAGGAATTGAGATGAGTGATTACGAAGATATGACAGTTGCACAACTCAAGGAGTTGCTAAAGGAAGCAGGACTTCCAGTCTCCGGAAAGAAGGCTGACCTCATTGCACGCTTGGAAGAAGGTGCAGATGAACCTGCACCTGTCGAGGAAGAATCTGCTGAAGAAGAAGAGGCAGACGATGATTTCGATTCCGATTACGAAGATGAAGACGACTGGGACGACGACGAGTATGACGAAGAGCACATTGCTCGCCAAAAGCCAGTTCTATCAGAGGAACTCAAAGCTGCTCTAGCACTACGTGCTGCTCAAAAGAAGGCAACACCTTCCTTCCGCAGAACAGAGTGGTTCCGTTACAAGCGTCTATCCCGATCAGGCTGGAGAAAGCCACACGGTATGGACAACAAGCAACGCCGCAATTTCAAGTACAGAGGTTCTCTTGTTCGAATTGGACACGGCAAAGTGAACGCAGCGAGTGGTCTACACCCGTCAGGATTCGAGGAAGTTATGGTCCACAACACACGTGACTTGGACCAAATCGATGCAGAAACCCAAGCAGCAAGAGTTGGTGCTACAGTTGGTGGACGCAAGAGAGAGAATATCCATGCTCGTGCTGATGAATTGGGAATCAGAGTACTAAACCGCAGGAGGGAACGCTGATGCAGATTACTAACCAAAAGAAAATGGCCGCACAACTATTGAAGTGTGGTGTTCACAGAGTTTGGATTAACCCATCTTACCTTGACCAGGTTGCACAGTCTGTCCAGAAAGAAGATATCCGTGAGGCTATCGAAAATGGATGGATTAAGGCAAAGGCAGTCCAAGGAACTTCTAGAGTACGTGCTCTAAAGCGCCAAAACCAGAAGAAGAAGGGACGCAGAAAAGGCCAAGGAAAGAGGTCCGGTACTGCAAACGCTCGCAATCCTCGCAAGCAGCAGTGGATGGCAACAATCCGTGCACAACGCAGAACCTTGAAGGAAATGCGCGAAGACGGAACCCTAGAGCGCTCCCAATACCGCCACTACTACCTGAAGGCAAAGGGTGGCTCATACCGTTCGATTTCTCACATGAAAGCTCAGATGAGTGTCGAAGGCATCAAAATCGGAGGTGAACAATGATGGCAAGTGGACCAAGACAACGTAACCAATACCGTCGACGCCGCAGCGGTGAAACAGATTACCGTCGCCGTCTAAAGTTGCTAAAGAGTGGTAACTCTCGTGCAGTAGTTAGAATTTCAAACACCAGAACTGTTTGCCAAGTAGTCTCTTGGAAGGCAGACGGTGACAAGGTCGAAGTCTCTGTAACCGGAGATGACCTAGTATCTCGCTACGGTTGGCCAGAGTCCAACTCTCGCAAGAATATTCCAGCATCCTACCTAACCGGATACGCTCTTGGTAAGGCTGCACTAGCTGCAGGCCATGACGAGGCGGTATTGGATATCGGACTGGCTGCTAGCACAACTGGAAACCGTGTGTTCGCTGCACTAAAGGGAATGGTTGACGCAGGATTGGAAATTCCTCACGGAGATTCCGTTTTACCTGATGAAGACCGCCTGAACGGTGCGCACATCGATGATTCCTATGCTTCTGTAGTGGAAGCGACCAAGACAAAGATTGAGGAGGCGTTCTGAGATGAGTGATGAAGAGATAACTCAAATGGCACCAGGTCTGATTCAGGCTTTTGCTGCACAAGAGGAAAATGAAGAGCAAGGTGGACGCCGTCGCCGCCGAACATCTGCGGACGAAGCAATCTCTGCTCTGCGAACATGGACTCCAAAGACAAGACTAGGACGAGAAGTCATGGCAGGAAGAATCGTAACCTACGAGCAAGCTCTTGCTTCAGGACTTCCAATCCGTGAGGTCGAAATCGTGGACGCACTAATTCCAAACCTGGAAGATGAAGTCCTCAAGGTCAACATGGTTCAGAGAATGACTGACTCCGGTCGACGTGTAAGATTCAACGTTATGGCTTGTGTCGGAAACAAGGATGGGTATGTCGGACTAGCAATGGCAAAGGGTAAGGAAGTTGCTCAAGCAATTCAGAAGGCTCTAACCGCTGCAAAACTAAACATCATCCAAATCCAGCGTGGAAACGGTTCATGGGAATCAAGCGTAGGACCTGGAACTTCCGTACCGTTCAAGGTACAGGGACAGGCTGGATCAACTCGAGTTACACTAATGCCAGCGCCAGCGGGTAAGGGACTGGTTATCGGAGAAACTGGTAAGCGTGTTCTAACTCTAGCAGGCGTTAGTGACGTATTGTCTAGAACTAAGGGACAGACTCGTACTACAATCAACTATGCAGCGGCAACATTCAATGCACTAGCAGCAATCAACAGAACCCGTGTCAGCGATTCACAGAGAGCTGAGTTGTTCATCCACAAAGGGAGGCTGTTAGAATGAGTTGGATTGTTGTAAGAGCACGTTCAGACGTAAAGGTCGAGCGATCGATTAGAGAAACAATGGGTATGTTGAACCTAACTCGTGTAAACCACGCAGTTATCATTCCTGAGAACCCGCAATACAAGGGTATGCTTCAGAAGGCTAAGGATTACATCACCTGGGGAGATGCAAACGCAGAACTCATCGAGAAGATGATTTCAGAGCGTGGACGCCTAGTTGGTGACAAGCCAATTACTGATGCAGACGTAAAAGAAGCAACAGACTACTCTTCAATCAAAGAATTTGCAGCAGCAATCGCATCTGGAGATGCAACCGTCAAGGACATGCCTGAGATGAAGAGAGTATTCAGACTACATCCGCCACGTGGCCCAAAGGGCTGGGGTGGACTCAAGCGCACCTACGTAGTGGGTGGCGCTCTAGGACCTCGTGGAGAGGACATTTCGGCATTGGTCGAAAGAATGATTTGAGGTGATTTTGATGAGCAAAGCAAACAAGCATCGAGGACGTTGCCGCACACACGGAAGAGGCCACAAGGCTGGACGTGGTGCAGGTAAGCGTGGAGGGCGCGGTAGAGCTGGTATGAATAAGCACCGTGTAATGACCCGTATCAAGTACATGCCTGGACATTGGGGTATGCACGGATTCAACCGTGACCCAAGCCTAAGAACAGTTTATGTTACCTGCAATGTGAGTGACCTAGAAAGAATGGCAGATGGAAAGGATTCAATCGACCTAACAGAGATGGGGATCGACAAACTCCTAGGATCTGGCAGAATTAGCACAGCACTTACAGTAACCGTCGAAGAATGGTCCGCAAAGGCGGCAGAGAAAATCTCCGCAGCAGGCGGTTCAATCGAGGGCGACGAAGACGAAGAGGAGTGGGAATGAAGGCCCTGATCGGGTTTCATTAGACTTCTTTAATACAATAACAATCGGAGGAATGTAACATGGGCAAGCAATCAATCCCTTGGGCAGTTGGACTAACCGGTCTTCTGTACTTTGGAATGTTGGGATACTGGCAATATGATGCATTCGAAACTGCCCTATTTGGTTCTGGAAACGCTAGCCAGAATGCAATTGATGGAGCACTATTCGGATTCGGATTTGGTGTCGCATACGTGGCATTCATGATTTGGTGTTTCACCAGAGATCTTCCTGAAGGACTCAAAGAAGTACCAATTATCGGTCGATACGGAAAGATGCTAGCATGGCTCACTTTCCTTGGTATTGCTGTTTGGTACTGTAGGCCAAATTCGATGTACGGCGGGACACATCAAGACCTTGTCGGATACCTGTTAGTAGGTGTAATCTTGCTAGGATTTGGTGCATCTGCCGCTCTTGTCTGTTTCATGTACAGTGGCGACAAGAACAGCAGATTGTACGCTCTACATCGATTCGTAGACACATATCCTACAATCACCAAGCCTGAGCGTCACGTAAGATTCAACGAGAAGTTGTGGACTACAACCCTAGTTCTAATCATCTACTTCGCAATGACCAACGTAATGATTTGGGGTCTATCTGGACAAGCACTTGACTTGTTCAGTGGTTTCCGTTCAATCATGGCTGGTGCATCAGGTACAATCATGCACTTGGGTATCGGACCAATCGTTACCGGTTCGATTATCATGCAGTTGTTCGCTGGTGCTAAAATCATTCGTCTAGACTTACAAGACTCAGAAGACAAGGCAATGTACCAAGGTGTACAGAAGCTCTTGGTTCTTTTGATGATCCCTATCGAATCTATTCCACAGACTTACGGTTTCTTGGACCCAACAGAGGCTTTGATCACCAACTACGGAATGGGTTGGGCTAACTTCGTTATCGTTGCTCAGCTATTCGCTGGCTCCTACCTAGTATTCCTTCTTGATGAATTGGTCAGCAAGTGGGGTATTGGATCTGGTATCTCTCTATTCATTGCTGCTGGTGTTGCACAATCAACATTCGTTGGTACACTATCACCAATGCCAGCAACATCTGGAGTTGGTTACAGCCTGCAGAACCCACCTTCAGGAACGTTACCGATGATATTCTATATGTTTAGGGAGGCGACGAATGCCGAAATGATATCTCAGAACGGATTCGAAACGATATTGCTCACGCACGTAAATCCAGTTGCTGCTCTATTCTCATCAGTTGTAGTGTTCTTGGTTGTAGCGTACGCTGAATCAAGCAAGTTAGAGTTGCCATTGACTCACGGAAAGGTTCGTGGTCACCGTGGTAAGTATCCAATCCGTTTGGTTTACGCATCTAACATTCCGGTCATTTTGATGGCAGCATTACTAGCTAACATCAACATGTTCACTCTACTGTTCTGGAACCATCCAACGTTGCAGAAGACGCCGATTCTTGGAAAGGAAGGATGGGGTAGTATGTCCGAGTATATTGGTACGTATGAGCCAGGTTCTTCGACGCCAAGCGGTGGATTCGCTTGGTATTCATCGATGGTTAACGGTGTGAATGATTGGCTGATTCCTCTATTGAATCAGCAAGGCGACATCTATGGTCACAGCCTTTGGCAAATCGGAGGTCACGTAATCTTCTACGTCACTTTGATGACGGTTGGTTCGATGGTTTTCGCTAAGTTCTGGATTGATACGACGAATATGGGTTCGAAGGATGTAGCAAAACAGATCGAGCGCACAGGAATGCAAATCC
This sequence comes from Thermoplasmatota archaeon, assembly GCA_036160735.1. Classification (GTDB taxonomy): domain Archaea; phylum Thermoplasmatota; class Poseidoniia; order Poseidoniales; family Poseidoniaceae; genus MGIIa-K1. The sequence continues at coordinate 3,179 of JAYYDR010000039.1, read as the reverse complement.
CTGGTTTCCGTAAGAACCCTCTGGTTCTTGAGAGAATCCTTGAGAGATACATCCCTCCAGTGACATACTTCTCTGGTGCATTCGTAGGTTTACTAGCAGCAGGTGCTGACTTACTGGGTACGGTTGGTAACGCAACAGGTACAGGTTTGCTACTTGCTGTAGGTATTATCCTGCGTACATATGAGCAGATTCAGAAGGAACAGGCAATGGAAATGCATCCAATGCTAAGGCAGTTCTTTGGCGCTGAGTGATACAGATAATCGTTGCAGAGCAACAGTAATTGCAGACCGGATTAATCATTTGATTCGTCGGTTACATCACTGTCTGGATTGTCTTGTTCAGTCTCTGAATCTTCAGTTCTAATCTCTGCGAATATCTCAGTGATCATTTCAGAAACAGCATCAATAATCGCTTCGAACACGTTCTCAATAGTAGATGATTCTTCTTTGGAATCTGCTGGTGCGTCACTTCCAACATCCATGCTGTTGGTGTCGTATTGGCACACCACAGATATACAATTTACACGGCGAGAAACCTCTGTGCCATTCTCGTAAAGCACAGTAGTTAGACAGAATTCCCCAATCGGTAGGCTAAGTCCATGAATTCTGAATGTCTTTGCACCATAAGTTGCAGTCCATTCTTGGTCCTCAGCGATGATATTGTTACCAGTAGCAGTATTAGATACTGTCATAGTTACTCGATAATCGACCCCGGGTTTTAGGTAACTTACTTTGGAGTATGTGTTGTAGTTCATGTAGTAATCATTGTATCCAATCTGGTTTGACACTATTGTAGCATTATTTTCGACGACGTATCTACATCGAGTTTGTTCATCGATAAATACGCCATTTTCGTATAATTTAGCAATTGCACAGTAAAGTCCAACCTCAAGGCTAACGGATTGTGTATAATAATTCCAGTTTAGGAAACTGGCATTTATTGTGTCATTTTCTGATATTATAACATCACCAGTTGTGTTGTTAACAAGTTGCACCTCTAGGGTGTAGTTTTTTCCAAATACCATGTTTACCACCCATGTATCAACATAGTGATTCATATGGTAATCGTTGTACCTAATAGATGTATAATGAATTCGAGGTGGCTCAGGTTCTTCGATTGTTTGGCACGTCCTAACAGTGTTAATCCATTCTCCATCCTCGTATAGTGTAGCAATTACACAGTAATCGCCAACAGCTAGTTCATGTCCGTAATTAACGAAGACCTTTGCACCATGGGTTGCATTCCACTCATGGCTTTCTGAAAACACAATTGATGGCGTTGTTTCATTGATCAGAACAACGTCTAGAGTATATTCCTTGCCAGGGTAAAGGCCAGTAGTTTTGACCTCAACGTTTTGTTTCATCGTGTTGGTAGTGTAAATGTAAGCCCACTTTGCCTTCGGACATGTAACACAATCAGGATTGTATTTGCCCTGCTGTTCATATGGCTCACAATCGTTGCCTCCAGCATCTATCACGAAATTGAATGAATCCGTGTATATTGAGGATCTTTGCAGCTGTTGAATCATAATCGTTGCAACATAACAAGCGTTAGCGTATTCGAAACTTAATTTGCCTAGTGAGATAGTCATATTCTGGCTACTAGCTGTAATATGCTGGCTTGTTAGGCTAATAATCCCCATAGTATCGTTACTTAGGTATGAGATGATTCTGAAATCTTGGTTTAGATTTAGGCGCACTAGAGAAATATTCCATTCGAAATGCTCCTTGTGAGCCATTTCAATAATTTCTCCTTCATAGGTTATGTCTGTCATTGCAGACTGATTGTCTCTCATGTATACAATGGAAGGGACCATGTCTGGCACGCTTCTACTGATATTTTCACCAAGCATGATTTGTGTGCGATCAGTATTGCCGTAATTTGTACCGTCAAAAGCAATAACATAGCATTCGATTACGCTATTTGCCTCAAAATTAGATGTGTCGATCGAAGAACCATTTGCGATGAAATAACCACCAGTGGTGTTGATTAACTGCCAGGAGATTGTAGAGTGATCTGCATCGCCACTTTGGTCATAAAAATCGTAACTACAACTAATTTCATCGCCAACCACTGGGTGAGCTGGCGAGATTTGAACGTTGGAAGTGACAGGATAATCAGGTGGAGTGGAATATCCAGTAGTGAAGGTCAGCAATGCGGAAGCAGTGGTAACAAATGGCATCGCAATTACAAAGGATAGCACAGATATCATCACAATTGCTCTTGTTGCTGGATTCCTATTCATGTAACTAAGTAGGCTAAGATAGTACTTATACTAACCAATGGGGTATCATGGGGTCCCATTAGTTAGTTACAACTGACACTCGTTTAGTAGTCGTTTAATCAAAATCCTAGTTTGCATTTTGATTCTGAAAGAAATGGTTTTTGTGCCATTACTTTAGAGGTAATTGGTGGCGCAGTCACCCGTTTAACCAGCCTACTTCAACAGTCACCTTGATATATGGGTGGAAGTTGGGCGGAATGCTTGCGTCGTATGGGACGGCGTTGGCGGCTGAGTTCTTCGGAACAATGACTGCCGCCATCTACCCTGATGCAAGCCGAAGCACATTGCGGTCTTGAGAAACCACGCCCTCCCCAGGGAAAGTGCAAGCTTGAGGCCAGGTAGGTGATTAGTGTTCACGACACAATTTTATTTGTGTGCAAGAATAGAGCAAACTCTAGTGCAACGTGAACCTGTCAATTCATATTTTAGGTCAGCAAGTTAAAACTAACAACAGCGACAAGTAGCCAAAGGATCGAGACAAGAGAGATGCATATCTGGCATCAAGAAATCTGGTTGATCCTGCCAGAGGCGACCGCTATTGGAGTTCGATTAAGCCATGCGAGTAGAAAGAAATTAGATTCTTTGCATACTGCTCAGTAACACGTGGATAACCTGCCCTACACTGGGGGATAATCTCGGGAAACTGAGCATAATACCCCATAGACCACTACGCCTGGAACGGTGAGTGGTTGAAAGCTCAGGCGGTGTAGGATGGGTCTGCGGCGTATCAGGTCGTAGGGGGTGTAATGGACCTCCTAGCCATCGACGCGTACGGGTTGTGGGAGCAATAGCCCGGAGACGGATTCTGAGACACGAATCCGGACCCTACGGGGTGCAGCAGGCGCGAAAACTTCACACTGCAGGAAACTGTGATGAGGGAACTCCAAGTGACTGC
>JAYYDR010000038.1:0-44814 GCA_036160735.1 Thermoplasmatota archaeon | reverse complement strand
GAACGAAGAATCATGGAGCCACTCTGAAAGCGTCGAAGTCGTTGTTTTACCTGACCCGGTTCTTACATTTACATCAGTTGAAATTGCAGGTGAAACTTGGACCAATATATTCGGTCCCGGGCAACACCCTGTCGGAGTTCCCATCAACTACACTTGGATTGTTGAAAATAGAGAAAATTCTCCTTGGAACCCTTCGATAGTATTGCAAAAAGATAGCGTACTTTTGGGTGATTGTACATCTATCGATGTAGTAAACAAAGGCGATTTGAAAGCACTGACTTGCACCATCATAATCACAGGAAATGCAGATCCTTCCTCAGAACCTCAATTCAACGTCGTATTATCCGGAAATTCCGTGACAGTAAACAAGTCGGTAACGATGCTTGTGGCATCTACAAAGGAAGTCACTTGGGAAATAGAAGGGACAAATACACTTCAAACCGGAGAATCATCTTTGATTGAGGTTACGATTACTAACACAGGTAACTCGCTCGTATCAGGGGCTCTAAAAGCCACTCCTCCCAGCGGCTGGAGCGTTTCAATCGACGGTAGCGAGTCGTTGAACTTACAAGCAGGTCAATCTCAGCTGATTAGGTTAGAAGTCACTCCAAATCAACCTGGAAAGGGCACCATTTTGCTATCAATTTCCGGAGCGAGTGATGTAACAGATTCGAATACTGCAATCGATTTGAATAGCGAAGGAGAAATAACCTCAGAATCCAATTCGGTTGTTGAGACGTTATTCTGGGCAGTTTGGATTATAATTCCAATCTTGGCAATAGTTGGATTAGTTCTAGTTCGAAAGAAATCGTCCATCCAACCAAAATCGGGAAATTTTGCTAACCATTATCAGAATTCTAAACCCCAAACTCAGGTCACTCCGTGCTTCTCTTGCAGACAACCAATCCTAACTTGGATGAGGGGCTGTCCTGCATGTGGGGCAAGATACCATCCAACCTGCAATGTTGCGAACTGTACCAATTGCGGTGCGGAATCATCGTCTTTTGTAAATACAGAATGATTTGAGCATCTGGCCATAGCCTTTTACTGTGACCACCTCGACCGGGGTTCATGGAACCCCGCAGAGAAGACCCGAAAGCCGGTAAAGGCATCACCAGTATTTTCCTGGTCTCATTGATGCTATTTTCCCTAGTTCCAGCATTAGCAACTCCTGTTGTTGCGGACGATTCCGGAAGAGATGCAAATATCAGATTGACAATTTCTCCAAGCGCCCAAACTGTGAACCCTGGCGAAACTGCAGAGTACACGGTACGCGTCTACAATGACGGGGCAAACCCGGTTTCAGTAAACCTTGCAGCTAACAATGAGCAGGACTGTACTGGATTTTCTGCCGCGATTGGTCAAATAGGACAACCTATTGAATCAGGCGACAATGCTGAAACATTCCTCAATGTCACACTCGCTCAAAACGCTGAGGGTTCATGCATCACCACTGTGAACGCAAATGCCAACGAACAACCAACTCCTCCTGACCAACCAGGCGCACCCGCACAGAAATCAGCAGATGTTGAAACTACATCCGGTGATGGCTCCGGTTCTACACTGTTCGGTGTAGAACTTACCATCGATGCCCCAGTTAACCCTACATGGAACGGTGAAGATGAAATCACTTGGGATGTGGAGGTGGAGAACACTGGTCGTGTTCAAGAGACCGTTGAACTGACCGTAGACCCAAGGAGCGGAAGTGGCTGCAAGTCTGATGGAAGTTTGAGTATCGATGTAAGTCCTAGTTCAGTCCAAATCGACAATGGATCTTCTGAATGGGTCACTGTAACTGTTCAAGTCCCTGAGGGTAAAGAAAGCGATAAGTACTGCTGGGAAATTGAGGGCGTGGTTACAAACGACCAGAATCCAAACGGTAGTGCTTCCGATGTTGAAGAATTCAGTCTTTTTATTCCCGAACTGAAAAAGTGTGACGTAACTTTGTCAAAGTCAAGCTTAAGCCTTGAACCAGGAGAAACAGGAACTTTGCTAGCAACATTCTCAAATGAGGGAAATACGGACTGGCAAATTAATGTCGGGTTCAATGGAAGCAAATCAAGCTGGGCTGGTGTTGATGGTGCATCTAGTGGTATGCTAAACTATGACAATGGCAATGGAGAAAAGGAATTCACTATTGAAATAACACCTGATGATTCAGTAGAAGCAAACTCGCAGAACTCATTTTACATCGAGGGTAAGGATGGCAACTTCTGGAAATGTAGAGGCGAAGTTACAGTTACTGTCGGTCAGTCAAGAGGTGCAACAATTTCTTTGGGTAACACTGGAATTTATGACATTCCGCCAGGTCAAGACAGGAGCACAACGCTTACTGTAACAAACACTGGAAACGGCCCAGATACCTTCAGAGTAGCAGCATCCTCCTTGCCCGCAGGCTGGTCGGTTACTCTCGAATCCTCAACAATTTCTACACAGTCTAGGTTCAACAACGCAGAAAAATCCGGAACAATAGAGGTCACAATTTCTCTCCCGCTTGATGCCCTAGCAACAGAGGAGGTAACGATAGTCTTCTCTGTATTACCTCAATCAAGCGGTGGAGCTTATGACACCGCTGAACTAGTTGCAACCGTAAAAGCAGTTCATGCAATGAGCGGAGAGACACCTGCTGACGACCAAACAGGTCGCTCAGATACGACTGTTCAATTCCCAATTGTTGTCAACAATGATGGAAATACATTGGACAGATTTAGGTTCTCTGTTATTTCTCAAACAGCACAACCTGCTTGGGGCAAGCATTTCGAAACAGAAGATGGTACTATCGTAACTGAAGTCGATATTCCAGCAAGGGGTACAATCACAATGTATCTTGTTGTATCAATAGATGGTGAAGAAGAATTAGAGAGCACAAGATTAACCGTCAGAGTCACAAATCTTGGAGACAATAACAATGGAGATTCTGACGAAAATGGTGTCCCTGATAATCAACTTGAGTTCATGTTCAGGGCGATTCTATCAGACAGAGATTTCGCAATGGACGTTATCATAATGAATAATGCAGATGACTTGTCCAGAAATGAGGTCCTAATCCTACCTCCCGGTGGAACTCAATCCTTCGATCTCAAAGTAACCAATACCGGTGATTTGACAGATGAAGCAATATTTGACTTCAGTGGACTAACCGGAATAGCAAGTCGCGAATTAATCTACAGAGGTATGCCTGTTGAAGGACCAATCACTATTCCAAAGGGATGGGGAGCGTTCAATGAAACCACTGGAACGTTCTACTACGATGGTAATTCTCCTCTACTAGGATCTACAGAAGACAAGATTTTCGAGAAGATAGTAGACAATGGAATCGTAGATTCTCACATTCCAATGCCATTCTATGCAATAATTACGCTGGAAATTGAAGTCAATAACGGTGCTGAAAATGGTGATGGTGGTTTGCTTGAATTGGTAGTAACTTCAGTATCAAATGCTGCTAACCGCAGTGGTAAAGTGACATTCTCACTGTCTGTTGAGACTGTTCTTGATGCTGAATTAATCGTACTAGGTGATAATGAGAAAGATATCACCTTTGGCCAAATTGGTAAATCTCCTCGTTTTGAAGTAGACGTCATGAACACCGGAAATATCGAAGCCGAGTTCAAGATATTCTCCAGTGTTGGCGTTAGAGGCTGGAACGTAATTTTGGGTTACGAGTCTGGTGCAGAATGCCAAGACAAGGGAGATCACATTCTTTGCATGATTCCTGCAGGAGAAACGGTTCAAATTACAGCTAAAGTAAACCCACCAGGAGGAGAGACAGCCGAAGTTGAGGATGTATTTACATTCACATTATCAGTTGAGCCAACAGAAATTGGACTAGCCGGTAGGGAGAACATCAAGTTGACTGTGAATGGCGAACCTGAGGAATTTGCACTCAATTCACTAATCACTCCTAACGTCCTCTACGGAATCGGTGCTTTGGTTCTAATCGGCTTCGCATCTTTAATCCTGAGAAGACGCAAATGACCCCTACGGGGTCAGCCTTCTCAGGCTAGCAAAATTCACCTGAGTTAGACAACGCTTATGGACGGATGTCGAGTGGGTTGGACAAGAGAGTGTCAACTCTCTTAGTTGGTGGCACAGTTGGTCGGCGCAGAAACGGTTACAGGCACCTATCTTTCGATGTTGTGGATGACCTTAATCGGCATAGGTATGCCACTTGGCGCATTCATCACTCAGTACTTCGTTATGCCCAAGGTTGATTCCTCTAGGCCACACATGACAAAGTCATGGTTAATGGAAGGATATGAGCGTGACCATAGCCTATACCCTCGTCGTCTTTCTACCTACGAATGTGGTTCAGAACCAGTCGGTGAAGCGATGATTCAATTCCACTTCCAATACTACTGGTATGCGATTATTTTCTTGGTATTCGATGTTGCATTCATGTTCATGGCCTTAGGAGGATTACTAGCAATGGATGCAACAGAATCCTCCACAGCAGACCCTATCGCAGCGGTTGGAACTGAGATGATTGTTCTGATCGTGTTCTTCGCAACAATGACTCTAGGAGTCTGGCATGTATTCAGAAAGCGAGGTCGAATTTACATCTGAGGTGATATGATGAGCGATACTGGAGAGAATTATACTACGTTCAATAGCAGAACACTTGTCGAAATTGTTGGAGACGTAACCGATGAAGCGCTTAAGGCTACCAAGATCAAGCAACTGTTGAGTGTTCTTGCAGGACGATTCTTCAATTGGGCTGGCCGCAAGTCGCTGTTCACACTCCACCTTGGAATCAAGTGCTGTGCAATTGAAATGGCCGCTTCAGCAACCCCTAGGTTTGATGGCGACCGTTTCGGTGTACTGTTCCGCTCGAGCCCGCGTCAGTCTGACGTGTTGCTTGTCAATGGTCCGATTTCAAAGAAATTCGCTGACCCAATCGTTAGGCTATGGGAGCAAATGCCAGAGCCAAAATACTGCATTGCAATGGGTGAATGCGCAATTTCCGGCGGTCCATACTATCAGTCTTACAACATCCTAGAAGGGGTTGACACAGTCATCCCTGTTGACGTTTACATTCCGGGATGCCCACCTCGTCCAGAGGCGTTAATCGATGGGTTTGGAAAACTTCGTGAAAAGATCATCCGTATCGGTGGAGCGCCTTCTTCTGGCCGTGACGGCGACAAGCCAATCATCGTAGGAGAGGACTGAAATGGGTACGACCATTACAAAAGAGCAGAACACTACAGCAGCGCAAGCTGCTGCGGATAACCTCGCAGAGCGATTCGCAGATGCTGGTATGACCATCGAAATCATATCTCACTCTGCAGGCAAAAAATTTGATTTTGTCAGAATCACATGCTCTCCTGACCAATGGAGAGCAGTCGCTAAGCACCTAAAGCACGAACTGGGTGTAAACCACTGTGCAATGGTAACAGGCACTCACTACCCTGATGGAGGGGCCGACAGAGGCTGGGAGGTTGCTTACCACCTACACAGATGGCCAATCAAGAACGTGGAGGCGCACACAATGACTGTCCACAAAGGAGAATCACTAGAAGGCGATGACATTCCAATGGAGTTTGAGATTTTCATTCCATTAGCAACAGGAGATTCACCTTCAGTCCCTTCAGTTCAGGACATCTGGGTTGGAGCAGATTGGAACGAGAAAGAAACCTGGGACTTGGTCGGAATTGATTTCGAAGGTCATGAGAACATGCATAGAGTGCTAAATCCGCACGATTCACCAACCGGTTTCCACCCCCTTCAAAGGCAACATAAAATTCGCTATCACGATTTCAATGAAATGTATGACGATCCGCAAGGATTTGACCGGAAACCGGTGGATGAGGGCCGCGTAAAGTGAGGTGTTATTATGGCAGAAATGTGGATTACAATGGGACCTCAACACCCAATGACACACGGATTGTGGACTCTACGTGTGAAAGTAGACGGTGAAACAGTCACCGACACTGAAGCAGAATTGGGATACATTCACCGTGGTGTAGAGAAAATCTGTGAAGCGAGAGACTTCACCCAAATCACACCATATTGTGACAGACTTTGTTATGTAAGCGCAATGACTTGGTCACATTCCTATGTTATGGCTGCAGAAGACCTGCTTGAAGCAGAAGTTCCAGAGCGCGCAGAATACATCCGTTTAATGGCAGCTGAAGTTCAGAGGCTAGCAAGCCACTTGATGTGGCTAGGTGCATTCGGCCCTGACATTGGAAATCTAACCCTGATGACTTGGTGTCTACGTGACAGAGAAATGTTCCTAGATTTGCTACAAGAACTAGGCGGTTCTCGTATGCACTACAACTATCCAAGAGTTGGCGGTGTAAAGAGAGACATACCAATCGGTTGGGCAAACAGGCTCAAGGCAAAGGTCAAGTTATTCGAAAACAGAATCAAAGAATACGAAATGTTACTGGATGAGTCAACAATTTGGCTGGTTAGGCTACAAGGTGTAGGTTATGCAACAGCCGAAGACCAAATTGACGCCGGTGTAACAGGTCCAAACATTCGTGCTGCTGGAGTAAACGCAGATGCAAGATGGACAAATCCGTACTCCGTATATGACCAAGTGGACTGGGAGCCTGCGGTCGAAAAGCCAACTAGCGTCAAGGGAGCAGATTGTTACGACAGATACAGAGTCAGAATGGAAGAAATGCGACAGTCATGCCGCATGTTGCTAGACGCAATCGAGAAGATTCCGGGTGGTGCAAACACTCACTATCAGCCGGGCGATGAGATGCTAATCACCAAAGCACCGACACGCGCTCCTGAAGGCGCAACAGGTTTCAGCACCTATGAATGTACTAGAGGAGTTTCAAACTTCTACTTGCAAGGCGGTGGAGATGGAAGAGGAAAGAATCCTTACCGAGTCTCCATCCGTTCTCCAATGTTTATCACAATTCCATACGTTGCAAAGACTATGATTGGATACAAGGTTGCCGACATCCCAGCGATCATGGGTAGTTTCGACCCATGTATCGGGGAGACTGACCGTTGAGGTGATTACCATGGATGACTGGCTACAACTCCACGACCTTGTATACGACAAAACTAGAGATATTTTCTCTAGTCTTCTCGACGGAACATTCCTTGAATCCTCATCAAACGATATTGCATTCTTCGTTTTCACCTTGGTGACCTGTTTGGTGACTTTTGGTGGAATTATGCTCTCTATGTTCATGATTTTGTGGATTGAGAGGAAATTCTACGCACGTGTAAACGACCGTCGTGGTGCTACAACCGCTCTTCGCTCGCTTTGGGTTGGAGAAAATGGAGTAACTGCTGGTGAATGGTGGAATATGCTTCCTTATGGAATCGGTAAGCCTATCGGAGCAATCAACAAGTGGCTAAACAAGGTAGCAGGCAACAAAGGCCACGAGCAAGAAATGGTCAACAGAGTTGGAAACCGGTCATGGTATGGTGTAACCATCTTCCCTGGTTTCTTCCAAAACATCGCTGACGGAATGAAGTTCCTTACCAAGGAGCATATGGTTCCATCAAGGGCTGACAAGGTAATCTTCGAGTTGGCTCCTTTCCTAGTAATCTCCTCAACAATCATGATTCTTGGTATGATTCCACTATCCAGCGGAATTTACGGAGCAAACCCAGAACTTTCAGTTCTGTTCGCATTCGCAATCTTCGGTATCGCTCCTCTTGGAGTCTTCTTTGCAGGATGGTCATCTAATAACAAGTATACTCTGCTTGGCGGTATTAGAAGCGCAGCCCAGTTGACTGCGTACGAAATCCCACTTCTACTTTCAATTCTGGGAGTTTGTGTTATGGCTGGTTCATTCAACTTCCTTGAAATCATTCACTTCCAACACTCTTCTGGTGCTTGGCTATTCTTCTTGATGCCGCTCGGCGGTGTTTTGTTTTTGGTCAGCATGATTGCTGAAGTAGAGAGAATTCCTTTCGATATGCCAGAAGCAGAAGCTGAACTTGTAGAAGGCTGGTGGACTGAATACGGAGGAATGCGATTCGGTCTCCTATTTGCTGCTGAGTACATGCGTGTGTACGCAGCAAGTATCCTATTCGCTCACTTCTTCATGGGTGGATGGCATGCGCCGTTTGCAGGTACCATCGGCGCAATTCCATACATCGGAGATGCTTACTTGGCAATTCCTGGAATCATCTGGACTCTGCTAAAGGCTTGGTTCATCTTCACAGTAGTATTCGTTTGGGCAAGAACTGCTCTACCAAGAATTAGGACTGACCAAATTCTGGAATTCGGTTGGAGAATGCTTCTTCCTCTTGCAGTTCTACAAGTCGTCCTATCGATGGTTTACCGCCTTTACTTCTTCGATGCTAGCGCGCTAGACTTCGAAAACGGCGGCTGGGCTTGGGACCTAACTATTCTTGAATTCACAATCCCATGGGGATTGCCGATCCTGACAACAGCGTTCTGGTTGGCGGTCTTCGTGGTCTTGATGAAAGATGAAAACATCGAAGAGAATGAGGAAAGAATGTATCACATTCGAACGATGACACCTGCGGGAACGCACACAGCAGGACAGGAGTGAGGTGATAATATGGCATCGCATCCACATGGTAAACCAAATTTCAGAAATCTATTCTGGTACCCCTTTAAGATAACTGGACTGACCGTTTTGAGAACTTACGAGTTCATCGGAAAGAGATTCTCAAGCGGTTATCACAACACAACTCACCCTGAGTTCATCGATGATGGAGATATTGCACGTGCTGAAAAGACCAAGCACATCAACGATATTACACAACACCACTACACTCCAGATCGCTCTGGAACTGACTTGACTCCAACAATTTGGAAGCCGCAAACCGTCAATTATCCGTACGAGCGCTTGGAAGAAATCGAACCTTGGTTGTTCGTTCCAGGTAATTTTAACGGAAGAATCGGTGTCATTTGGGAGACATGTACTGCATGTAAGATGTGCGTAAACATCTGTCCAAACTCCTGTCTTCACATGACTACCGAACTACGCGTTGACGTTCTTGACAGTGCAGAAGGAGAGTGGGAAGGCTATGGAGCTGAACTCGAAGTAGGTAAGTTCGCTGCTGTTGAGAAGCCTGAAGTCACTGCGACCATGGATTCCTTCAACCTAGCAACTGCTCACACCGATGCTCCAGACGAATGGAGATTCGGAGAAGTCCTAGACCTATCGGGAAACAGTGCTCGCATGCGCTGGAATGACACCGGCGAAGTCGACAACGTTCCACTAGAGTCTCTGTATCCAGCAGATGACCAAATCGTCTCAGGAAGAATCGACCTTGGCCGCTGTATGTTCTGTGGTCTGTGCATGGAAGCATGCAACTTCACATCATTCTTCATGACAAATGAGTATGACGGAATGTCCGGATTTACTCGACAAGACCTGTGGATGGATGCAGGTAGAACTAGAGTACTCATCGGAGACCACCAAGAAGCGGTCGACGCAGAACTAGCAAAGAGGGCTAGCAAGGAACGTGACAAGAGAGCCAAGAAAGCCGCAAAAGCGGCAGGGGAGGCTTGAGCATGGACCTGGCAATGTACCTTGAAGTTGGAATGTTTTTCTTGATGAGCACCATTGTAATCGGTGGTGCTCTTGGCTTGATTTACATGCAGAGGGTTGCACATTCAATGATGTGCCTGATTTTCTGTTTCATGGGAGTTGCAGGTATATTCATCTTGATGGGTGCAGAATTCCTTGCAGTCATCCAAATCTTGGTTTATCTTGCTAGCGTTATGTTAGTGGTACTATTCGGTATAATGCTGACTAGAAGGCAGATACTTGAGGAGGACTTTGAATGAGATTACTATCTATCCTTGCTAGGGTTGGCCTAGTATTCCTTGGGGCAGTTTTGGTTACTGCAGTATCTGCAGACGTAGTTTGGGAAGATTCATCAGACTATGAAGTGACAACCAGTGACTTATCAGAAGCTTTGTTCGGCGAATGGGCTCTACCCCTGCTGGCACTTGGCTTCCTGATGGCTATGGCAATGGTCGGTGCAGCATATCTGGTTCGTGACGAGCGATTGGTGAATCTCGAGTGGGAATTGACTGGAGGTGAAAAGGAATGATTGATCCAGCATGGGTATCTGGTCTGGCAGCCATCCTTTTCATCATTGGTTTGTGGGGAGCATTCAGCAGAAAGAACGCAATTGTAGTTCTGATGTGTATCGAATTGATGCTCAATGCAGTAAACCTACAATTCGTAGCAGCAGCATCTCATTGGGGTGACGTCACCGGTTGGGTTTACGCTGTATTCGCAATTGCAATCGCAGCAGCTGAAGTAGCCATTGGATTGGCAATCTTCCTCTCAATGTATGGACAGCATGAGACCATATCTCTAGATGAGGTTAATCTCTTGAAGAACTGAGGTGTTATCATGAGTGGAAGTGAAATCATAGATTATGCCGTACTAATTCCCCTAATGCCATTCTTGGCATTCCCGGTTATTTTGTTCCTGGGTAGATTGTTCAATGGAACACCAAATTGGGTGAAGAATGTCAAGGAAGGAGGAATAATTGCACTTACTGTAATGGGTGCAAGCCTTGTTCTTGCACTATTGGTAATCAAGGAACACATGAACAAGGTAGGGGCTGCCGACGTCTTTACTTGGTTCGAATCTTCATGGTGGAATTCGGAAACCGGTGCGATTACTACCAAGGTATTCGGGTTTGGAATATACATCGACCACCTAACAGTAATGCTACTATTCGTTGCAGCATTCCTCTGTTTCCTAATCAACATCTTCTCGATTGGATACATGAACACAGACCCAATCAACGATAACAGGAACCACCGCTTCTACGCAGAATTCGTATTGTTCTGTAGTGGAATGCTGGGAATGGTACTTGCTGATTCATTCCTATGGCTGTTCATCTTCTGGGAATTGATGGGATTGTGTTCATACCTATTGATTGGATTCTACTACGAGAGACCTAGTGCAGCATACGCTGCAAAGAAGGCTTTCTTGACAACCCGTGTAGGTGACGTATTCCTGGTAATCGGACTTGTGATGCTATGGAATATGTTTGACGGTCACCTAGATTACGCATACGTCTTTGACCCAGAAAACATTGCAAAGGTAAACTCTGGTGACTTGCAGCTAGCACTGGGTATGATATTCATCGGGGCAGTAGGTAAGTCTGCACAATTCCCTCTACACGTTTGGCTTCCAGATGCTATGGAAGGTCCTACACCGGTTTCTGCGCTTATTCACGCAGCAACAATGGTTAACGCAGGACTCTACATTGTAGCACGTATGTTCCCATTCTTCATGGAAGCAGAATTAGGAGCACTTTCCACACTTGCAATTGTAATCGCAATAATTGGTGGTATTACTGCGGTAATGGCAGCTCTAATCGCATTCGTCCAAATGGACTTGAAGAAGGTACTTGCTTACTCAACAATGAGTCAGTTGGCATACATATTCACCGGTCTAGGTTCAGCGCTATGGCTAGCAAACAATGGCTATGATGACCTAGCAAGATTTGCAATGGGCGCATCCCTATTCCACCTGTTCAATCACGCAATGGCAAAAGGAATGCTCTTCATGGCATCCGGTTCTGTAATACACGAGATGCACCACGCTCATCACGAGGTTGCTCATCACGGACACGATGATGAACACCACGATGACCATCACGACGAACATCACGACGATCACTTTGATGCTCAATCGATGGAGAATATGGGTGGTTTGGCAAGCAGAATGCCAATCACTGCAACTGCTATGTTTGTAGGTAGTATGTCGATTATCGGTATTCCACTAATTGGTGGATTCTGGTCCAAGGAAGGCATAATCGCAAGCGCATGGAAGGTTGCATTGAAAGAACCAATTTTCCTTCTTCCTGCTATGCTCATTCTAATCGGTGCAGGTATGACCGGATTCTACATGTCAAGAATGTGGTTCATGACATTTGCAGGTAAACCAAAGACAGAGGTTGCAGAACACGTTCACGAGCAAACACCTTGGATACCAATTCCGCTGGTCATACTAACCTTCATGACTCTGAGTGCAGTTATCTTAGCTGGTATGCACGCAGGACACTGGTTAGGTAACTTCGAGTCTGGACACTATTCTAGTTTCATTGACGGAATCGGATATGAGATGGAGCACGTATTCCTCAACCCAGATCCTTTCCTGATGGTACTGACATATGTCGCAATTGGTCTGTCTCTAGTACTTGGACCATCCTTTGCAATGGCTCTTTATGGTGGTAGCTTAGATGGAGACCAGAAGGCTAAGCCATGGATGCAGTGGGCGATCAACCTCTCTGCAAGAGTCAACAAGAATTCGAAATTCGACAACACAGCTTGGGCTAATTCAAGTCTAGCAACCTCTTTGCACAAGAGGTTGCACTTCGATGATGTCTATGACGCAGCGATGTTGAAGATAGTTGTCGGATTTGCTAAGTTGTCAGCTATATTTGACACCAAGTTCATTGATGGTGTAATCAAGACAATCGAATCAACGAGTCAAGAAGCTTCCAGAAGAGTTCGTTCTCTTACAACAGGTAGCGCTAGAGATTACATCATGATGACGGCCCTTGGCACGTTGGTAATCTTCATTCTACTATGGGGGGTGGCTTGATTGAATAGTAACCAAGCACTTGACATCAAGAACAAAGAGTTCATGCTAATTGGAGGGTTGCTGATAATCGTTGCAGGATTGATGGCATTCTTCCCATCATTGAGCGACTCTGATACATCAGTCGATTGGATTAGCCTGCCTCTAGTAGGATTCCCAATTATCGTAAGTTGTATTCTACTGGCGTTCGCTAGCCAAGAGACTAGAGCGAGGAAAGAAGTGATTGCTGTACCAATTCGTTTATTCACATTGGTTGCCTCTCTAATTCCTCTGGCAATATCAACAGCACTATTCTTCGATTGGCTAATTTTGGTCGATTGGGATTTGATGTACAACGAATATGCGCTTGAGAAGGAGTACGTTTGGATAGAATCAATCGGTGTATCTTGGCACGTTGGAATGGATGGCTTGTCGTTCCCAATGGTTTGGTTGACCACCTTCTTGGTGCCAATCACAATCATCACAACCTGGAATGAGAAAGATGGAGCGACCTATCATCCTCTCCTTTTGATGATGGGTGGAGCATTAATCGGCGTATTCGTCGCATTAGACCTCTTCCTGTTCTACGTATTCTGGGAATTGACTCTAATTCCTATGTTCTTCCTAATTCTAAAGTGGGGAGGAAAAGACAGGAGATATGCTGCTCAGAAATTCTTCATCTACACATTCTGTGCTTCGGTAATCATGCTACTCGGACTGATTACACTCTACTTCCTTCAACCTGAAGGAAATGGTGCTCAGTACGGAACAGTTACCGGCAGAACATTCGATATGACTGTACTATTCTCTAATGCAACTGCATACAACATGGGAGACAGTGTCTTCCTAGGCAAGGACATGCAAAACATTCTGTTTGCTATGCTAATGATTGGATTCTTGGTAAAATTACCAGCCGTACCATTCCACACTTGGCTTCCTGATGCGCACGTGCAAGCGCCTACTGGGGGCTCCATGCTCTTGGCAGGTGTCATGTTAAAAATGGGTGCATACGGAATGCTGAGAATTCCTATCGCAATCTTCCCAGATGCAGTGGTATACTACCAAGATGTGATTATGGCAATCGGTCTAATCTCACTTGTTTGGGGTTCAATCGTTTGTTTGGGACAAACCAACCTGAAGAAGATGGTTGCTTACTCATCTGTTTCACACATGGGTGTAATTCTACTCGGTATCGCAAGTATGCAGCCAATTGGATATGCAGCTGCACTATTCATGATGTTCGCTCACGGAATCATCTCTCCTATGCTGTTCGCTGTTTGTGGCGCATTCAAGCACCACTACCACTCTATGGAAATCGGTGCAATGCGTGGAATGGCTAAGTGGTCACCTTTCCTTGCAGTATACATGATGTTCGCTTGGATGGCAAGCCTTGGTCTACCTCTGCTGGCAGGATTCGTTGCTGAATTGATGGTTATGATAGCCTTCTGGCCTGAATACGGGTGGTGGATTCTTCTGCCTGGTGCTGTTCTAGCAATCACAGCAGCATACTACCTGTGGTCTATGCAAAGGACAATTTTTGAAGGTGGAGATGAAGGACAACCTCCAGAATCTCTCAATGGCGAAACACCTCCAGACATCACTCTGTCAGAAAACATAGGAATGATCATACTTGCAATATTCACAGTAATTTTTGGTATATTCCCATTCATTGCACTAGGAATGATGGATCAATGGACTGTTGCCTTCTTCGAGGGTGTATTCAACTTGGGAGGGATCTGAATGGAGGTAGAGGTATTCAGCAATGATTTCTGGAAGGCCTTTGCTCCAGAGACTATCCTAATCTGTGGGCTGCTCTTAATTTTCATCATTCCAAACCTAGGTAACTCAAAATTCCGAATTCCACTGACTAAGGTTAGAGTTCCTTGGTTCCTCGGGGGTAGGAGATTCAAGTTGACAGGTTCACCTGCTATTCCGGGTATCCTTGCAACAGGAACACTGTTTACAGCATTGGGAATGATGGTAATCGAGGCAATTGACGGGAAAATGGACACCACAACTGTAGTTAGTGGTGACATAATCATTCTGCAACTAGATAACTTCTCTAGATTCTTTGAGATTCTGTTCCTAGCGGCTGTTCTTCTTGCATCTATGGCAAGTTTGGACCGAATTCCAGCACACACTTTCGAAGGAAAGAAGAGTCTGGAAGAGTTGTATGACAACCGCCGTCAAGCGGATTTCTACATCCTGATGCTAACAACAGCTATTGGTATGTGCACAGTTGCACTTGCCCAGGACCTTTTCGTACTGTTCGTAGGTCTAGAATTAGCTAGCCTTGCAACCTATGTTTTGGTTGGATTCCACAAGGAATCAAAGTCCGGTGCAGAATCTGGTGTGAAGTACTTCATCACTGGTTCAGTGGCAAGCGGAGTTGGATTGTACGGTCTGTCACTACTATACCTTGAATTCGGAAGTCTTCAACTTAATGAAATCGCAGCAAACTGGTCAGAATCATCCGTTCTTGGATTAATTGCACTAGGTTTGGTTCTAGTGGGATTCGGATTCAAGGTCTCTGCAGCGCCATTCCACTTCGCAGCACCTGATGCATATGCTGGAGCAAACTCGCCAGTTGCTGGTGTTCTGGCAACAGCGTCCAAGGCGATGGGAATGATTGGATTGATCAGAGTCCTGCTGGTAATCGCACTTCCAGAAACAGGGGAAGAAGAGAGTGCAGTTTGGTTGTACACTCTTGCAACACTTTCTGTCATCACAATGACTTGGGGTAATATCGCAGCATTAGGCTCAACCAACCCAAAGAGAATGCTCGCTTATTCATCAGTAGCACACGCTGGATACATGCTTGCAGCAATGACCGCTGTGGGAGCATGGAAGTGGGGAGAGGTCGACGCACCTGCAGATTATGCAGATGCGATTGTAGCAGCAGTGCTATTCCATCTATTCGTGCTTGTTGCATTCAAGTTGGGTGCGTTCCTTGTTCTTGGTCTACTTGAGATGGAAGGTGGAGCAAGTCGATTGTCAGCATTATCTGGACTTGCACGCAGAGACCCACTAATCGGTACTGCGATGTTCATCTTCATGCTAGCTCTAGCAGGAGTTCCTCCGCTAGCAGGCTTCATGTCGAAGTTCCTAGTAATCGCTGGAATCGTTTCAACAAGTGTTGGAGAACTTTGGATGAACGGTACAGTATCCTTCTCAGACTTACACTGGGTTTGGTGGCTTGCTCTTGCAATGTTCGTAAACAGCGCAATCTCAGTATTCTACTACCTGAGAATTGGTGTTGTAATGTTCCTAGATGTTCCAGAAGAGGGACGTCGCAAGCCACTTCCATACGGAGCATCGATTAGAATGGCAATTTGGATTTGTCTAGTTGCAACAATTCTACTAGGATTGTCCGGAGACACTCTAATCGATATGTGCTATCGTGCGGCAGACAGTCTAAATTTAGCCTGAGCACAGTATCAGCCTTCAAGTAGGAAGGGCTTTTCGCTCAATCCATGGGCCGTAGGCGTGAAGAGAAAGTAGACGAGGAAGAACTAGCTCGTCTTATGGATAATGAGGAGGGAGAATCCTCCAAGATCCGTGTCAAGATGCCTAACTCCAAGGTTAACGAGATGTTCGCAATCGCAGAACAAATTCTCGGTGGCAGGAGAGTAACTGTTCTATGTGCTGATGGCGAAACACGCATGGCTAGAATCCCTGGTAAAATGCGACGTCGACAGTGGGTAAGAGAAGGGGATTTGATTATCGTGTGGCCTTGGGATTTCCAAGACTCAAAGGCTGATGTTAAGCACAGATATACGAAGACCCAGGCAATGTATCTGTCTAGAAAGGGAGTTCTACCATCAGAAGTCGACGTGTTCGGTATGAACACTACAGTTGATGACTTCGATGACGAAGACGGACTATTCGCATCATCAAATGCTGATGAGGAAGCACCTGAAGAAGAAGCGATTGAGGAAATGGATGACGACGATGACGACGATGAGATCAACGATCTCTTCGGTTGAAATCTCAATTCCAAACCCGTCTGGCTTCGATAAAGAGGAGGCCAAAGAATGGGACGTAACTCAGATTGGGACGATGAATTGTCCAAAGATACCAAGCAACGTCGCCACAATCGCAGGCGTCGCAAGACTAATGCTGACGAGCAGTATATGAACAAAGAGTCGTCAGAGTTTATTCGTACTCTCGAGTCATCAAAAGGGACAGGCTGGATGGCTGAAAAGAAGTACAAACGAATGTTTACTGAAATCGAAGAAGGTCTCTCGGGTGTTTTAGGTGACGGGCCATTCGAGTGGGTAGACAGGCGTGTATTCGATGCGGTTTTTGACAGGCTCACGTTGATGAGTTTGTACAAATTAATGAAATCAGGAATTATTGATACCCTTGATTTCCCAATTGCAAGAGGAAAGGAGGCCCACGTTTTCCACGGAACTGGGGAAAATGGGCCAATAGCTGTGAAGATTTTCCACACCTCAAACGCCGTGTTCAAAAATTTGGTACAGTATATCGAGGGTGACCCAAGATTTGGCGGTCTTCGAAGAAGACATAGAGATCTAGTTGACATTTGGGTGAGAAAGGAATTCAGAAATTTATCCCGCTTAGAGAAATGGGGCTTATCGGTGCCAAAACCTCTTGGTACTCACAAGAATGTCCTAGTTATGGAGTATTTAGGAACAGACGTCGCTCCCTCACCGAGGTTGAAAGACGTTGAGGTAGCAGATGCTCAATCAGTATACGAGGAATTGCTTGAGTTCCTCGCAGTTACATGGCAAAAAGCAAACATGGTTCATGGAGATTTTTCTCCTTACAACATAATGTGGCACGGCGATAAACCGGTCGTCATCGATGTAGGGCAAGCGGTTGTTCAGTCGCATCCAAAGAGTCAAGAATTCCTAGTGCGAGATGTTACTAGATTAGTAGAATGGGCCAATAAAAACGGACTTGAAGTCGAATTAGCTGAAGCAATGTACGACGTACTAGAGATGGATTTGTCGCATATCGATAAGAAACCGGAAGAGGAATAGGACCCACACATGGATTGAAGAAGGGTAGGCTTCACGCAAACCCCATGCGTCAATCTCTTCCGAGAGTTCCCAAGGACCGTATTGCGGTACTTATCGGTGCTAAGGGTGCAACTAGAAGAGAGTTGGAGGAAGCAGCAGGATGTAAGAGTCTGCAAATCGATTCCAATACCGGTGAGATAGAGGTTACGTGGCCTGAAGCAGGTGGGTATGACCCTGTGAAAGCACTGAAACTTCCTGATGTCATCAAGGCGGTTGGAAGAGGAATGGCCCCCGGCAGAGCCATTCAATTGCTAAGAGATGATTGGTTCTTTGAAATGGTTGAACTAAGAGATCACGTTGGCAAGCGCTCAAAGCAACAGAGGAGAATCCGTGCCAGAATTATCGGCTCTGAGGGTAAAATCAGGAAGATGATTGAACATCACACAGGTGCTGAAATTTCGATTTACAAATCGACGGTTGTACTTGTTGGTGAAGGATATGGTCTTGCAAGTGCAAGGCAAGCAATCGAAATGCTAGCAGGTGGTAGCGAGCATGGGACTGTTTTGAAATTTTTAGAGCGTGAAAGAAAGAAAATGCGCCTCGAAGCGAGAGCAATCGATTACATCGAAGAAAAGCCAACCTCTACTGAAACAAGCGATTTCTCTGGTTTAGTGCCTGGTCTAGCAGACGTTGCTACTAGGAGAAATCGTAGACTCAAAGCAACACAGGTAGATCCTGAAAATGAAGAAGAAGTTGCTGAAATGATGGACTTGGCAGAAGACGAAGAGGTCAGTTGGGAGGAGGAGTGATTCTCTTCTTTTGATACCAAGCGACTGCAAATCCTGTTAGAATCAATGCAATGATTCCCGGAGCGAAGGAAGGTACAACCCCGACTCCGGAAACTGAAGCGCCTGTTACCATGCTGTAGTGGTAATTGTTTGACTCATCTCTTTCGTCTATGGCATTTGAAGGGTCGATCACTAGTCGCAGGTCCCATTGTCCGGTGTTAGGAACGACGTAATCCCAAATTACGTACTCACATCGACATTCATCAGAGAGGTTTCCTCCCTCTATCACAACTGTTTGCATTGTTGTCCAATCAATCGTCGAATCTCTATCAGCTGGAGCCGCTTGTAGATGAACTGTAACAGCGCCTCCATAGGCTTGATTTGCTTCTAACAAACTAGTGACCTCGATTTTCCCATTTGTGTCACCGGGTCTTGCCACTAACCTGTCAACACCGGTTTCAGTAGCGTTCCAGGATAAATCAAGACCGGGTAGAATTTGGAACGAGTTTGGGATTGTGACCAACTCATTTCCAGCATTATCTGTAACAATCGCTCTCACCATCAGGTATTGTCTTGATTTGGTTGCCCAGGATGCAAGACCCATTGTGCCTTCAAGTCCTGATACTCCAAGATCAATCCATCTCCCTGATTGGTCAGGTGTTGCTCCAACCCCATTCAAATCAAAGCCATACTGAATTTTTGAGTTGTCTAAATCTATTCCTGAGCCCAAGTCTTGTGCTGAGAATGAAATGTTGACGGGGCCAACGTGGCTGGTGCTGAGTTCATCAACACTCCATGAGATGCCTTCAGGTTCAGTGATATCGACCTTTACGTCTACGTTGATAGGTGAACCAATATTTCCAACCCTATCAACAGCTCTCATAGAAATTTGGTGTTCACCTTCGGAGAAAGTTAGGGTCGTGCTGGATGATGTGACATCACTCCAAACAGAATCCTGTTGAATTTGCACGTAATCTAGACCAGAGCCACTACCATCGTCAGTCGCAGAATCAAACCCTGAGATTGTAACCGAGGTGCTATCAATCCATTCATTTCCATTTCCAACAGTTGGTGTAATCATTGTTGGAGCTGTTCTGTCGATTCCGATGAACATCGTTTTACTAGCAGACAGACCTGAGCCGTCCCAAACAGTCAGCCTAGGGTTGTAAGTGCCCTCGGCAATCGCTCCAGTACTCCAATCCCAGCCATTTGCTAGTGCTCCCGGACCATCGTCTGTAGGAGTGCCTGGCCCTGGTACATTCGCAAGACTTGCATGTGTTAAGTCATCATCAGAAGCATCCCATGTGAAGAATAGTGTTCCATCTGCAGCAACGGAATACCACGCTCTGTCGAGAGCGGTTGTACCACTTCCTACACCTGTGTTAGATAATGCGAAGGATGTGATTACCGGAACTTGATTGACGATATTGAATTCTCCACTGTTGAACCATTCTGTGAAGTTGTTTACATCAGAATCATATGCTCTCGCTCTAAATGTCCAAGAATCATTATCGTAAACCGTGGTATCAACGTGCTTCAACCATGGTGTTGAGGTGAGGTTGGCAACAGGTGACCAGATATTCCCGTCGTTAGAAATTTCAATTTCGATGCTAGATATATTTCCAATTCCCGTTGAAGTGAAAGTTAGGGTGAATAAGCCTTTGACATCTTGATCAGCATTAGGTCCGCTAGAGAATTGTATAGATAACTGACTCTCTGAGGATTTAATCACTCTTTCATCGTCCAAAAAAACCTCACTACTTTGCCCCACAGTCATGATGACTGTGACCAAGAGTGCCAAGACGATGCGTCTCATTATTCACCTGACAGTGCCTTCCTTCCTTCAATGCTCGCATTGCAACACCCCCCTTCGGGGTGTGTTGTTACCTGAAAACTAGTTCTCCGATGCGGGCTTACAGTCGGTTGTTTCAAGTGCTACGCCTTTCCTCTAGGTTACATGGCAAGGGGCTTTGTTTCCGCAGTCGTCCTCGCGATGATGCTTGTATCAACAATGCCACTATCGGTAAATGCAGAAGATAGTGGTGGCGTTCAAGCCTCCACATCGACCGTCGCAATTTCTCCTTCAAATCCTGTTGAGGGTGGTTCAGTAACCATCAGACTCACTTTGTACAATTCAAACAACTTCGTAGCCGAAGACGTATTCTACGGATTTTATTGGAAAGATTATCCAAGTAATCTAATCTCCGCCAATACGGTAGACATCCCTGCCGAGGGAACAGTAGATGTTGAGGTTGTAAAGTCTGGACTAACCGTGGGAGAACACAAAGTTTGGATTGAATTTGAATACAATAATGGTGGAATGGAATTTTTCTATTCTGAGATTGTAGTAGCGGGTTTGCCTGATTTAGAAACATCAACAATCACAACCAGTCCATCAATCGTTAAATCCGGAGATGCTTTGTTAGTTTCAACTCTTGTAGAAAACACAGGTTCTGAAGATGCAGATGCTAGCAGAATGCAGATTGATCTAGACACCCAAAGTGAAATTGTCAACGTTCCAGCAATCCCAGCAGGTGAATCAGAATGGGTTAATCACTCAATGATTGCACCTTCCTCTGGAACCCACGACATCGCTGTAACTCTCGATTTAGATGATGCGGTTGTGGAAGCCGATGAAGACAATACATTCTTTTCTTCTGTTACAGTTGATACGAGAATGGACATCACTCACTTCGGCGACCTATCCATTACAGTTGGGGACGGTGACTTGCAAGGTCCTTGGACAATTTCTGGGACGATTGTTAGAACTGACGGCAGTGGCACTACAGAGGTACCTATGCGCATCGAAATCAAAGATGATAATGCAGTTGACATTCCTTTACCCACATTCTATGTCAATATCACAGGTGGAGAAAGCACTCAGCAAGCTTGGACGTATGAACTGCTATACAATCAGATCTCAACTCTGTCAGCCGGTAACCATCAGGTAACTGCGGCAATCGATCCTTACGGTACAGGCAATTTCATTCAGGAGAGTACCTCAAACGACCGAATAAGCGCCTATTTCGACAAGTATGACGTTCCTGATGTTGCGGTTGACCCATATGCTGTACCATCAAAAAACACCGTCAACAGCGGCAACAATGTTGACTGGAGTGTATCGATTACTAACACCGGTGATGTTGAGGTCAGGGGCAAATTGATTTACACATGGGAAGGTCAAACGGTGGCAGAATCATCTCAGCCAATTATCACAATTCAAGCAGGGGACTCTTACCTTTGGCAGAACACCTTAGCTACAGAAAGCGGTTCACACACTGCTTTTTTCGAGGCACAGTGGGTGCCTCTTTCGAGTTCCTATGATTTGAATCCGCTCAACTCATATGCAAACGGCAGTGTTGAGGTGAATGCTCAACTTCGCCTTACATGGTCTCGAACTTCAATGGAGCTGGTCGATTCCAATCAGGAACCAGCGACATTCCCATTGATGTCTGGCGATGAATATACAGTTTCAATCAAACTCGCATCCCAGGAAACAGGTGCTGTTACATATTCTTGCGAAAATGAGTTAGGTGAAGTTTTCGAAGAAATCGATGTCACTGTTTCAACCGGCGGCCAAATCGTTACTGTTGAATGTACATTCACAGCATCTGCACCATATACCAACATCAACCTAGTTCCGAATGAGACTGCGGTTAGTTCAACTCAAACTTGGAATTGGGATTCCAAAGAATCGAGCAGCAATGTCGCTGATGAGGCAGGAAATATGACATTCCAAACCGCAGGAATGATTGCAGTAATCTGTTTGATCCTAATCGCAGTTTTGATTGCAGCAGTTATCCTAACCCGTGAAGTAGAAGAAGAAGTTGAAAGGGATATTTTCGATTACTGTCCGGCCTGTGATGGAGAATTGACGGGTGGAGAAGATAGGTGTCCTTGGTGTACTTTCAATCTCAAGAAGGCTAGAAAACAATTCCACGATTGCGAGAGTTGTGGTGAATCAATACCAGACTTACTTGCTAACTGTCCATATTGTGGTGCCGACCAAGACGTTTCCAAATATTTCGAGCAAAGACAGAGAAGAGTCATCGAGAAAGAGGAAGTGCCACTTCAAGAAGAAGAAGAGATTGATCCTGAAACAATCCACGCTGCAGGTTACGAAGGATTTGACGAAGCAGTCAAAGAATTTGGATATGATTCCGATGATTTAGAGGAGCATTGGGATGAAAACATTGCCAAGGCAGAGGCTGAAGTTGAAGCAGCTTACGACAGAAGGATGGCTGAAGAAGAGGTTGAGATGGATGAAGAAGAAGCGCTATCAACTGTTACAACAACATTGAAGTCGATTGAGGAAACCTTCGAAGGTCATGATATCGATGCCATTCTAGAAAATAAGGACATAAAGGCTCACGTAGACGATGGCGGAGAGTTATCAGCCAGTGATGCAGATATTCGTGGTAAGTTGTATGAAATTACAGGTGAAGAAGGCGTTATGCCTGGAGATGAAGTTCTGGTTGGTATGGGAATACAAGACCGTTCGCTTGCAGGCAATGTACTGCCTGATGATGCGATGGATTTCTCGTTTGATGATGAGGCTGATGAACTAGATCCAGTGAAAGCTGCCGCTGCTGAGGCCAAGCGTAGACGCGGAGTTAGAAGGCGGCAAAAGAAGTCAGAAACAGCCGAGTGCGGTTCATGCGGTGCGGATATCCCGGTAGATGCAAGCGAGTGTTCTGTTTGTGGAGCTAAATTCGAGTGAGAGATTAACTCTGGAAAGCCATCGAATAGGATTTGATGCCTGTCAGTACTCATAGGGTTCGTCATCGCTATTGCTCGGCTGACCCTCTTGACTTCATTCAGGCAATGTATCCGAGTCTATGATTTGGTTTCAACCCATCGAGGGGTTCCATTCATACATTGGTAGCGTCTCGGGTTTGTTGATGAGGCCAAAGCATGCAATGTCTGCATTTGTGATGTTGGCCATATTGATGACCTCAACAATGGGTTGCATTGGACTTGTTCCTGCACGTGAATTCATGGAAGATTTACGCCCAGCGCCAGAGATGATTGAGGTAGTTCAGAAAATCAATGCCTCCCATGTTTTTACCACAGATGTAGCTGATGTTGCAGGAAGCACTTCATACTCGAGTGTGCAAAAGTTCGAGGTAGACTCCGATGTAGTCGAAATCAGTGCATATATTTCTGCGGCAATGCCACTTGAGTTGATTTTACCTAGCACACCAACCGATGTAAGGTACGTTAGAGCATCTCTAACCGATTCAGAGGGTAATCAAGTTTGGTTTGAAGAAGTAACAGAAACCGAGAGAAAGATGGTAGCAACTTTCTCTCAGCCACTTGCAGAAGGGTCTTGGACCCTTAGTGTAGATGCTAGAGGATATGGAGAGGAATTTGCAAACCTCTACAAGGATTCATTTCAAGTTCTGATAAAGATCGAGAGAAAGTGTTGGGAGTATCCAAACGAAGTTGGATGTGCTTACGACTAGACTAAACTAGAGTCGCACGCATAGCGTCTTGAGCAACTTTCACACTTGCCTTTCCGATTGTGATTTCTTTCTGCACCACCTTGTACCATCAATCGCTGGACTTCTTTAGCTGCAGAAAACAGCAGGTGCTTGTTGTGGTCATCCCAATCGATTTGGTGTAGGTTTTCATTGCCGTATTTTATGACGCCATAAGGGGGATTTCTCCCAGTAGTAGATTCCACTAGGTGTAAATATGCTAGTAACTGTATCTTGTGTGACTTGTGTGGTTTTTCAGGTATTTTACCAGTTTTTTGTTCAACAGGAATGAATTCTCCATCGACGATGACAATTTGGTCAGGTCTTCCTCTTAAACCGGTTTTTTCGTCGGATAATAGTCCAGCAGTTGCTTCATCATCGGAATATGCAACGTCAGTATTTTCTTCTATTCCTGCATTGATTCTGGCTACCTCTAGTGCGTTGTCGGCAAGTAACGCTCTCTGGAGTTGCCAAGATGCTAGCAGTGTCCAAATCATTGCGACTGTAACCAAGATGAAGCCTGCTTGTTCCTTGTCTTCTGCACCATATAGGCCAATCGCGTGTAATCCAAAAATAGTAGCTCCCATCAAAAGTCCAGCTTCTACCCTACCACCTTGGCGCCATCCTCCAATGAAGCCATGGGGTTGGAATGTTCGAGGTATTGCAGACTCGTCGAGATTTTTCAGTTCGTCTAATTCTTCTGATTTCTCTATAGGGAGGTCTATCCACCTCCTCCATGGAAGGTAGATTGCTAATAGACCTGCAATGAGCCAAACCACTGAAAGAATGGAAAGATATCTAGCAATGTCAATTGGGGCTCTATCATCAGTAATCGTAGTGAAAATGATAGCATCGGATATGAAGATTACAACGATTGTAAACCACCATGACCAAATAATCAATGCTTTACGAAGTTCCGTCTGCTTTTGCTTGAAGTTTTCCACCCTTTTGTGGATTTCAGCGTGCTTTTGTCTACCTGCATCGATAGCCTTGCCCCTACCACCTTTTCCTTCTCTAGCCAGAGACCATGATAGTGGACAATAGGCATGCCGTTCCAAATCACTTGCTGATACATGGAGTGCTTTACCAGAATCGTCCCTCCAAAAACCGTCGTCGCTTTCCTCTGCGACAACAAGGTTACTGGATTGTACATCTGACAAAAAAACCACCTCCGACATTTCGCGAGTATGTGGCGTCGCAATCAACCTTACCCCTGCGAGTGTGATACCTAGAACCGTGATACTGGGCCATTATGAGGGCTCATTCTCTTACGAAGCGGTTATTTAGGGGGGGTTAGTGGGCCGAATGCTGGAGTCATTACCATGACAGAACTGTTAGTCGACCGTGAGACATACGAGACAAACGCCGTACACATCGGTACTCAACAAAAGAGTGCAGATATGGCACAATTCATTCAAGAAGTTCGTTCAGACGGACTATACCTAATCGACGTAGAAATTACAGACAACAGAATCCGTGCAATTTCTCAATTCCTAAACCGTTACAATCCTGCAAATGTTATGGTTGTTAGCGCAAGACAATACGGACAGCGCCCAGCAAGACTGTTCGCTGAAGCAATCGGCGCTAATGCTGCTGTTGGAAGATTCATTCCAGGTAGCCTGACCAATCCTGCTCTGCGCTCTTACGTCGAGCCAGACATGCTATTCGTTACCGACCCAGCTGCAGACCAGCAAGCTCTACGTGAGGCTGTAAACTCCGGACTACCAATCGTCGGAATCTGTGATGCTAACAATAACCTGCGCAATGTTGACCTTGCTCTTCCAGCAAATAACAAGGGTCGCAAATCACTTGCTCTTCTATACTGGATTCTTGCCCGTGAAGTCCTAAAGGCACGCGGCGAGACAACCGATGAGGCATGGGCCGAGGCTCAAGACCTTGAAGAGTGGGAATCTACTTTCTGAGCAGAGACTCACCCCAAACGGGTGATGAAAGATGAGTGATTTCATCTTACCAAAACCAGGTGAATGGGACGGTGAAGTCCGTCCGCTATTTCTTGCACCAATGTCTGGTGTAACCGACCTGCCTTACCGCCTTCTTGCCAAGGAATGTGGTGCTGATTTTACGATTACAGAGTTTACAAACTCGACAGCCCTCACTCGCGACGCAGCAATGTCGTGGAGAAAAATGGAAACATGTGATGATGAGAATCCATTCATTCCTCAAATCTTTGGTGGAGTAATCGAAGACATGGCATTGGCTGCTGAGTTATTGGAAGATACTGCAGATCTGATTGACCTAAACTTCGGTTGCCCTGCTCCTAAGGTAACAAAAATCTGTGCTGGAGCAGCCTTGATGGGCGAGCCAGAAAACTTGGTCTCAATGTGTGAAGCAGTGGTTGATAGAGTGAACATCCCAGTCACTGCGAAGATGCGACTCGGTACAGGTCAAGGTAATTTCAATGCGAAAGAAATCTGTCAAGAATTGGAGAATGTTGGTATTCAGCGCCTGTGTGTACACGGTAGAACTCTCAGACAGAGATATTCAGGAGTCGCTGACTGGGATTACATTACTGAGGTCGTAGATGCAGTTGAAACCCCTGTGATTGCTAACGGTGATGTTGTAGATGCGAAGACTGCGAAAGCATGCCTTTCACAAACCCACGCAGCTGGATTGATGGTTGGACGTGGAGCAATAGGTCGTCCTGCTGTATTTGGGGAAATCAAGGTCGGACTGGGCTGGATGGAGCGTGAAGAGTTACCTTGGATTGCAGCCCATGATGGAAACTGGGATGATTTGGGCTATGTTGCTCAGCAATTTGCAACCCGACGTTGGTGTTGGAATAGGTACATCGAATTGGCTCGAGAAACGACTGGTTTGAATTTGAAGTCCATGAGGGGACATGCTGTTTCATTCACTAAGGGTCTACCAAGTGCAAAGAAAATTCGTAACATTATGCACGGAAAGCAAAGTAGAGAGGAATTCGCTCAAGCAACTAGCGAATTCCTAGCCTCAAACTAATTGTATCTAGGCCGAGAAATACATGTATGCTCCGATACCTAGTGCCAGGATTAAGATCAGTAAATACAGACCATAAACCGCTTTGATATCTGATTTGGATTGCCAAATTTCCGTAAAGCCGCAACTACCGCACCTGTAATATCTTCCGGACATCATGTTTCCCATTCCACCCATCATGTTCTCTTTGATATCAGTGGAGCCACATTTAGGGCACTTACCTGAAACTTTCATGACTGTGTGCTTCCCAAATCAGATATTGAACTTTATCAGTGTTTCACCGACTTTTTCAATTCTTCTAATTACCCGGTTTAGATCATCCATTGATTTTCTTTTCAGCATGTCAACATCCATACCAACGAGTCTATGGCCTAGAGGCAATCTTCCTCCAAGCAAGTTGAGTAGTAGCATCTGTTCTTTCGCATCCATCTCCTTCAACGCACGTTCTATGGTTTCAGGTTTGCAAGTGCCTTTTTTCAGATGCTTCAAAAGAGAATTTGGGACAGATAGGCGCTCAAATCCACCTTTCTTCAGCAACCAATCCTCACCCCTGCGCATGTGCTGGGTAGTCATTGCAGACCATAGGGCGGTCGACAAACGGTCGGTTCTAGCAACGCGCTCTACGATTCCAGTCATTCTAAATCGCTCTAGAATTCTTCCAACCCTTGGTTTTGGCCCTTCTAGCGCCTTTGCAGCCTCATCGATAGAAATTGGTGGACCAGAATTTAGCAGCATTTCGAAAATTCCGACAGATAATGATTCAGATAGAATCTCTTTTCCAGGCCTCTCTCCAAGCAATCCTACATCTGCCATAAATCGAGATAACTCACTTTCTCCATCCTCAAGTGGGCCCCATTCTTTAATTCGAAGTAGTGCGTTTGGTTTACCATCGGGAGGTAATTCGATTTTCATTGCGACCTTCTTTCCCCGACTCCAAACCTCATCAAAAATTTCTAATCGCTGTGAGTGAATTAACTGGGCTCTCGCTTTCATATTTGCAATCGCTTTCTGCAATGAACCACCTGTGAGGTAGTAGTTTTTCCATCCCTTACCTGACGAAGTCGAAACCAAACCTGCTGATACGAGACGTACAAAGTGATGATGAATAGCAGCGGGAGTGACTCCTAAATTTTCAGCTAATTCTCTGGTTTCATAACCCCTACTCGGGTCTTTGAATAGATGCTCTGATAAGATTCTGTGAATAGGTGAAAATGTTCCATCATCCGCTGCATTCTCTCCTCTTCGCCTGTGCAAACATAGGGTATCAATAAGCCAAGAAATTAGTTTCTCCCTATCGTTATTACTTGCTGGTAGTGGAATTTCATCCAACCGCAAGTCGAACATATGACTAACGGATTGCCGAAGGGATTTGAATAATGCGCAACAAACGTTTCTTGAGAGGCGATTATTGAATCAGCGTCTCTCGTCGGACCACTCATAGTCGACCTTTCTTGATGGCTGTAATTCTTCGGCTTCCAGAAGGTGAGGTGCCATTTCAAGGCGGTCCTCTCGTAAAATACCGCGCCTTCTCAAAACCTTGACAGCGGAGTGAACAGTTGCTCTGGTTCTACCAATTCTTCTTGCAAGTGCGGCTTGTGATCGTGGAATACCGTTGATACGAATATCGTCTACAATCGTTCTTTGGACAAGTGACAATCCGATTAGCATCTTCCTTGCAGCTTCTGTTTCACCTACTCCAACGCCTCTCAGTGCTTCGACCTGAGAAGGGCCTCCAGCAAAATAGCAGGTTCGGCCGTTTACTGAGATAATCGTGATAGCTTTTCGGCTTGACAAGACATCCAAATGGTGCCTAAGTGTTCCATTTGCAGCCGATAGTTTTGATTGTAATTCTCTGTAATGCAAACCAGGACTTTTCTCTAAAGTTTTGATAATTCTCTGTCGTAAAGGATGTTCGAATTCAGTAACTCTAGATTTTACTCCACCTCTAGTGAACATAAGAGAAGACAGGCTTGAGCCGAATCCGATTATCCCACCAGTTGCACTAGCAATACCTGCAGCAAGCCAAGGGCGTTGATTCACCCACTGCTTCAGTAGTGCCATGTAAACAAACTTCCTCTAATCCCTTGTAATTGATTCGGTTAATTGAATCAGTCATTTTGACTTGACAGAACCATTTCGGATTTTCAAATGCGCAACCAGAGGAGATAGCAGTCTTCCACAAGTTATCCCGTGTTCGGACAGGATGTAGTCGACTCTGACCGGCGGACCGTCTTCGACTTGGCGAATCACCAGTTCCTCCTCAACTAAAAATCTCAACTTATCCGAGAGAGTCCTACTTGAAATCCCTGAAAGAAGAGTCTTCAATTGGTTAAATCTACGGGGGCCTGCAATGTATAGGGTTGATAGAATTTCTATTGTCCAGCGGCTACCGAAAACGTGCAGTGCTTCGACGGCAGCTTCGACTTCCCATTCAGTATTGTATGGTCCACCCTTTGAGTTTGCAGCCAACACATCTCGAATCTGCTTTCCATTGGACACAGTATTCTCTACACGACTTTCGATTTCGTTCAATGCGGCATCGGTTAGAGTGAGTGGAGGTTCTGGCATAATTGCCCGAAGCGGTGTCTCAGATAAAACATAGTGCAAATCTAACACTATCAGGAATTCTGGTAAGTTGGCTTTCTTCCTTCGATTAATGCACTCAGTCCTTCAAGTGCATCATTTGTGGAAAATATTGCTTCCAAATTATCTAACTCTTGACCTAGACCTGTCATCAATTCGGTTGTGCCTGCTGCATCTATCAAATCACTAGCCATGCGTAGTGCAATCGGCGCAGTCCTTGACAGGGACTTCAGTTGCCTTGATACCAATTTGTCCTCAGGGTCGAATCCATCAGGGCATCCTCCATTAAGGAGCGTGTCCATATTTTCATCACTGTAGAATGAGTTAGCAAACTTTGCAATCTTTGATTCAGGATTAACAGGCGTTGCAGGATATTTCTCTGCTGGCTTTCCTTTGGCATCTAGAGATGAGATTGTTGAATCAACTTCAGTGACATCAACTAAATCTGTCACAAGCCCGAGATCTGCTGCGGTTCTAGCATCCATGAAGTTTCCAGCTAGGACTGCCCATCTTGCAGCAGGTAATCCAGCGATGCGGGCTGGGCGTTGCGTACCACCAAGCCCCGGGAAAATCCCAATATTTGTTTCAGGGAATCTAAACTGAGTTTTCCTAGTTCCGATTCTGTAGTCACAAGACAGTGCAAGTTCTAGACCACCTCCAAGCGATAGGCCAGTCGTTAATGCGATTGTGGTTTTGCTAGAGGATTCTAGTTTGTTCAGGACTTTGTGTCCATCAGCTGTGAAATCGTAGATATCCGGGAATGAATCTGCTCTGATTTTGTCAACGAAGAATTTGACATCAGCACCTGCAACAAACGCCTTTCCTGCACCATCAAGCACGATTGTATTGATAGAATCATCTGCATTTGCCTTGTCTATAGCAGCTCCCAATTGCCCTACTACAGTTTCATTCAGAGCATTCATTGCTTCTGGTCTATTGATAGTAATCGTAGCAATTCCTTTGTTTACTGATAGGTCTACGTAGCTGAATGTAAACGCTTTACTTCTCTTCCAAACCTCTGGCACCGGGAAGTTTGCAAGTTCACAGTAATCTTCTGCCATTGCTTTAGCATCATCAATACCCAAACGGTTTGCTAATTCGAAAGGACCTCTTGCCCATCTCAAACCAACCTTAGCACCCCTGTCGACGTCTTCAAGAGAGCAGATTTCCTCATCTACAATTTGTCCAGCGACAGCAAAAACCTGACCTAGTAATCTTGTTCTGATTTTTTGGGCAGCGTCTTCACTGCAGTCTGTATCGTCTCCAATTTCCCATTGGTTTCCAGCCTCAACCATCTCACGCAGGTTTTCAGCACCTACATATCGAGGTGTTTCAAGTTGCTCTGCAAGATAATCTGTAGAATGTAGAGCAATTGGTGGGCCTGTCAAGTTCATCAGTGCGAATGGACCAAGTCCGATTCTGAATGCTTTCATTGCTACAGCGTCAATTGCTGCGGCGCTAGCTACGCCTTCTTGTAACAATAAGCAAGCCTCGTTCAGCCACGGAACGAAGAATCGGTTGACAACGAATCCAGGTCTATCTTTGCATAGGATGACAACTTTACCGAGTCCCCTACAATACTGTACGGTTCTTGCAATCGTGTCTTCAGAGGAGTCTTCTCCCGGAATTACCTCTACGAGTCTGTTTTTCGCAGGATGATAGAAGAAGTGCAGTCCAACAAATCTATCGGGCCTTCCGGATGCAAGTGCCAACTCGTTTACAGAAAGAGATGAAGTGTTGGAGGCTAGGATTGTATTTTCACCACATACCTCGTTCAATGTGTTGAATACCGCACTCTTGATGTCGAAATCCTCGAATACGGCTTCGATTACTAAGTCTGTATCAGTAGCGGTGTTTTCTGTGCCGACGACACCCGTAATGCGTCCCTTAATCTGTTCGACCTGCTCAGGGGAAAAAATTCTCCTTTCTACAGCTTCGGCCAAAAAGTCCGAAATAATGGTCTGGCCACGCTCTACCCATTGCGCTTCTCTATCCACCATCTGAACGTCGAATTCTTCTTGAGCAGTTTTCTGAGCAATACCGGAACCCATGTTTCCGGCACCGATGATTGCCACACTCTGAACAGGTTGCATGTTATGCCCGAATTCAATCCCCTCCATGAATAAAACGGTAGGGGGCTTCAACTCAAAATAACGAGTCGTAAGCAGACTTGTGCCTTTCAGCCCATCGTTCAACAGAAAATTCTGCTGCCCTTTTTCTTACAATCGAAGTTTCATCTTTGAGATTGGAAATCGCATCTCGCCAAGCATCCATATCGTTCACTGGAAGAATATGGTGCGCAAGTGGAATTTCATTGTGAGCAGGAGCATCTGCAACCAATGCAACAGTACCAGCTGCGTATGCCTCCAGCGGTGGTAATCCAAATCCCTCTGCGATAGAAGGGAACAATAATGCGTCAGCATGCTGTAGTGCAGCAATCATCTCACTAGATTCTAGTCTGCCTACCCAATTTAGATTGCAGCCCAGATCATTTGCAAGTGCGCATAATTCTTGTTTGGACTGTGGGGAGGACTCCGCTCCGATTTTGTGTAAAGTTACATCCAATTCTGAACAGACTTTGACCGCGAAATCAACACGCTTCCTCGCTTCTTCGCTACCGATTACGAGTAAATTTACGCCATTCTTGAACCAAATCGGCCTTTCGGTTTCCACTGCATATGCTTCAGTGTCGATGGCGTGAGGAATCCATGCTGTCTCAATTCCAGGAAATCTCATTTCACATTCCTGCTGAGTGTCTTTGGATACGCAAATGAGAAGTCTAGCTCTTGAAATTCCTTTACGAATTTTTTTCAAATCTTTCTTCCTAATACCAGAGATCTTGGCGTCACCGATTTGGACATTATTTCTCTTAGAGGGGAATAGATGGAACAAATCGTGAATCGTAACTACTGTATTCCCGTTTTTTGGAATCAAGCCTGCTTGTTCTTGGTCAGTGATATGTACGATATCGGAGTCTAAGGCCATTTTACTGACAGATTTTGGCCCACGGAACCACCGCCTCCACAATCTAGTGAGCGGATTTTTTGAAATTTCATATTCATGAACCCGACTTAACTCGTAATCCTCTATCAGTCCATTTTCAAGTCGATTTACCAGTGCTGTGTGTGTACTACCCAAACCTGAATATGGTGACATTGCACCTCCCCTGGCTAGCAATACTTTACGCAAAATGAACCCTCACTGCACGATTTTGAGATGCTTTACCGATTCTGCAATTCCTAAGTCATCGGGGAAATGCATGGTCGCTTCTGGTATCGGAATTGGAATGATTTCCTTTCCA
This sequence comes from Thermoplasmatota archaeon, assembly GCA_036160735.1. Taxonomy (GTDB): domain Archaea; phylum Thermoplasmatota; class Poseidoniia; order Poseidoniales; family Poseidoniaceae; genus MGIIa-K1. The sequence continues at coordinate 12,198 of JAYYDR010000038.1, read as the reverse complement.
ACCAAAGCAACTCTGCTTGGAGGTGAGTCATCTAGCAATTTTCTTCCAGTAAGTGGTGCTAATGCGTTTGAAAATTCTAAGATATCGTCGTGGAATGGCATATTCTCTGCGGTTAGATTTTCTCTCGAATTCCCTACGTGCACATATCCTTTACATTCAATCCAGTCAGGATCTGCTCTGTTGTCTAGTGCAGCATACTGAGGAATATGTTCTGGATTCATGTTCCTGCCTTTAATCAGAGTGTGGCGGCACACAATTCTTGTATCTAGGCTGGGAAGTAAATCGATTGTTTCCTCAAATTTTTCCCAAGCAGCTGAATTCCATTTCGGGCGACAGATTTCATCGAACACTTCCTTGTTTGGAGCATCAACGGAAACATACAATTGTGTAGGCAGCGTATCTAAATTCTCGATTACTTTTGGCAGGGTTCCATTTGTGACTAGCATAGTAGTCATTCCGTGGGAGTGACATAATTCCATGTATTCGGATAATCGATTGTAAAGAGTGGGCTCACCATTGAGTGAAATCGCTACGTGTTTCGGATTTTGTGCATCTAAGAATTTCTCTTTGGGCACTTTTGGATTTCCACCGAATCCTGATATGAGCCTCCTTTGAGCCTTTACGGATTCATACAACATTTCCAATGGATCTTGGTCCGATAATTCAAGAGTATCCATATGTGGCTCTCTCCAGCAATAAGAGCATGCCAGATTGCACTGGTCAACCACTGGCGACATTTGCATGCAATTGTGGCTTGCAATGCCGTAAAACCGTCCTTTGTAGCACTGGCGGTCTCTAAGAAGAGATTCCTTTGTCCAGTGACAAACCTTGACTCCGCCATGTTCACCAACGATGTGATAGCGTTGCTTTTGCAACTTGGCCTTAAGCAATGGGTCCATCGTGAGGCCGACGTGTATTGCTGATTTCAAACCCACGCTTATGATGTATGAGTGCTTGGCCTGTTACATGCAAGAGGCAGAGGAGTCGTGGGTTCCTCATTTGCTGGGTTTTATTTTGCCGATAATTACCATCGCTGGAATTTATCAAGGTGGCTACTGGACCTTCTCTGGCTTCGTTTACGCACTAGGAATTTGCCCCTTCATCGACTACTTCGCTCCAGAAAGAGCGCCGGTTCGAAAAGAGGTTTCAACACGTGCATGGAACGGCTTGTTGTACTCTCATGCACTTTTCTTCTACGCATGCATCGCAGTATTGTTGTGGAGAGCAAACTTAGATGGGTTCACTGTACCAGTAATCCTTGGAGGTCTATCTGTAGGCATAGTAGGCGGAATCTCGGGAATAATCAATGCACATGAATCGGGCCACAGGAAGAAAGGGTCCCTAATTTGGAGAGTTGCAAGGATAAACATGTTCATGGTACTGTATTCCCATTTCACCACAGAACACAACCATGGCCATCACAGAAACTATGCCACTGAATTAGACCCCGCTTCCTCACCAGCTGGTAGAGGCCTCTGGACTCAAATCGTGATGACGATTCCAAAGCAGTACAAGTCAGCTTGGAAAACACACTCCGACAAGGGCAAAACCGGGTTGAAGAATCCAATTCTACACAGCACCATTCTCCAGGGCTTCTTCCTAGCAGGACTATTCTTACTTTCTTCGGCGATGCTGTATGCCTTTTTGATTCAGGCTACGCTCGCAATTATTCTCCTCGAGTACGTCAATTACATGCAGCATTATGGATTGAGGCGAGAGGTTGGAGAGAGGCATACAGAATATCATTCTTGGGAGCATAGAGGCGTCTGGTCTAGATGGACATTACTCGAGCTCCCACTTCACCCAGCGCACCACTTGAAAGCAAGTACGCCAATGTGGGATTTGCAGGCGTACGAAGATTCTCCGCAGTTACCTAGCGGGTACTACGTTTGCTTTTGGTTAGCAATTTTCCCTCCTTTGTGGAAGAGGGTTATGGGCAAGCGAATAGAGCAATTATCTGCTTGATTTAACGCCTATTTGCAAAGTGTTTTTTGTAACACTTAGTTTAAACATAACACCCAAAACGCATTATAGGGCCGGTTCCAAAAGTAAACTGAGGGAGAAACATGGACAACGAACTCGCAACCTGGATTGATGATGTCATGGAAAAGCAGCAATACCGTAACGGTATTTTCGCTAACGGTGGAGTTATCCACTGGCTGAGGCGAATGACCTTTGGCAAAAAGTGATTAAATCCTTAAGATTCATATCAAACAGTAGTTGATATATCAGAACTTTATGATGCTGCTTTATAGTGAGTGGTATCATGCTAACTATAACCGGTCTTACGAAATCATTTGGTTCTGGATCGAACAAACTCCAAGTCCTGAAAGGGATAGAAATGGAGATTGAAAGGGGAGAGATGGTCGCTTTGATGGGACCATCGGGGTGCGGTAAATCCACATTATTGAATATCATTGGTGGTCTGTTAGCTGCTGATGGTGGTAGTATCACTCTCAATGAGCGAACTTACGGATTGAAAGGGCCTTCAAGTGTGGTTGACGTTAGAAGAGAATTGGTCGGCTGGATCTTCCAAGACTTCCACTTACTCGATAACCTCAGCGCAGTAGATAATGTTGCAATGGCTTTAGAACTGTCAGGGATGTCTTCTAACGACGCAGAAAAAGCTGCGATTAACTCACTTGAAAGGGTCGGTCTCGGTGACAGAATGCATCACATTCCTGACCAGCTATCTGGTGGGCAGCAGCAAAGAGTAGCAATCGCTAGGGCAATTGCTGGAAACCGTCCGATTCTCTTGGCTGATGAGCCAACTGGAAATTTGGATATTGCAAGTGGCAAAGAAGTACTCGCTTTGTTCAAAGAATTGTGTCATGACGAGGAGAAGCCAATTTCTATTCTAATGGTTACTCACGACCCTGACTTGGCATCCAATGCGGACAGAATGCTGCTGTTGAAGGATGGTAAAACCGAAGCTTCAGACATACGGTCAGCATGGGGCCTTGACGAGGAAGGTGAAGAAGAATGACCGGCGTAGACATTGATCTAGAAGACGCCGATTTTGACATCAACCGGTCAAGATTAGCAAAATTACAGAATACAGTAATGGAATTGCCGAGCAGATTACGCCTTGCAGCACAAGGTGCTTGGAGAGGTAAAGAAAGAGGTCTTGCGGTTATCACTGGTGTATTCCTATCTTCCTTGGTTATTACAACAGTTCTTGCATATGGCGTTGGTTTGTCTCAGTTGTTCTTCGAGGAATCATTGAAGTCAGAACCTTTTGATGCGAAAATTGAATATGCCCGAACACCGGTAGAAAATGCATCAGGTTGGTCGAATAATACAACAGTGATGGAACAGGTTTGTGATGAATTACTAGACGAATTCTCCGAGTTCAATGATTGTACCCTTGTACTCGGGCGTCAGGGTATACACAGCGGGGGTTTCTTCAATACGGAATTCATAATTGCACAACCTCTCGAAATGCGTGAAATATCTGCAAGTTCAAACCCATATTGGGCAAACGTGACGTTCACTTATCCAGAAGCTGACGCTAACGGCCCACCGATTTCTGACATGAGAGCCATACGTTTCTTGGGTCCGGGTGCCTTTGATGGGGAGTTAGCAAAACGATTAGGTGGTAACATAATATCAGGACTTGGTGAATGGCCAAGTTCAGAAAACATGACGCGCGATAGAGGAGTAATTTTGCCATCAACAATTGCTAGCCAAGCGCAAGCTAAGGTAGGGGACAAATTAGATAGTCTCACATTTGCATATGTTGTCGATGAGTCAACCTTATTCGAAGGCTCAATAACAGATGAGAATTGTGACGGTGAAATTACTCCTGAAAACAACGAAATGATTTACTGTAGAATGTGGATGACCGTCGAGGAACTCACAGTGGTGGGGATTTACGAACCTTGGGATTTTGGAAATCCAACATTGCCATTTAATCCAATATTTACAACATGGAAATTGCTTGATGAATCACAACGTGGAACCTTGATGTCTTATGACCACATGTACCTCGGAGTAACAATCGATAGAGGCCAGTTGCCTACCACTTCGACAGATGATGCTGAGGAATGGCTAGAAGACCTTGGGACTAGAGTTCAAGCCCAAAATTACACTGAAGAAGGTATTGAGTTATACTACACCGACATTGTTAGTGGTACAATCACTTTCCTCAATATCTTCCTTGGACTCATCCAAATTTTTGATTACATTATCATGATACCAATCGTTATTCTTTCGATTGCAGTTTTAATCTACGGTTTGGTATTATCGCTTGAACAGCGGCGTAGAGAAGTGAGTATTCACAGGGTAATAGGCGCAGATGGAAAGACTCTCCAGGGGATGGTATTACTCGAGTTATTTGTCATGGCTTCAGCAGCTTGGCTTATTGGGTACATACTAGCCCTATTGGCAGTTCCAATCGTCCTGTCGGCAGTTGGATTTATGGAGTTTAGAACCGGAGACTTCGATGTAAACCCTACTTTAGGAATTGGTTCAACATTATTCACAGCGGTAGCAACCTTGGGTCTAGCGGTTCTATTTGGTCGCAGTAGAGCAAGAGACTTCATTGAATTAGAAATTGAAGAGGGAGTAAAGAAAACCACAAAGAAATCAGAACCAAAACGTTGGCTACACTGGACAGCATTCCTCTTTGGTATGCTAGCAGTAGTAGACACATGGCTAGAGATGAATGGAAGTGAAGATGGAATCGTCTCGAACTTTTTCATAGAGGGATTAATCGGAATATTCGGACCATTTGCTCTTTGGATTGGTGGGGCATTACTTCTTGGAAGAATCGGAGCCAAAGGCCCACAAATTATGCAAGTAATATTCGGCAGGACCCCGCTTCTTAAAGATGTAAAAAGAGGTCTCAAAGGATCTGGTTCTGCTGAATCAGTTAACAGACTTGCAGTGATTATGTTACTCACACTTTCTATTGTGACTCTCGCAGCAGTTCAAGGATACACTGGCACAATTGTCGATGAAAAGACTGTAGACGCAACGGTAGGCTCAGATTTACAAATTCAGATGGAGACAAACGTAAACGAATCTGAACTTATAGACATCATCAAACAATATGCTGACTCAGATGTCACTCCGTTAGCAACAAGTGTCCCACAACTTGCTCTGAGCGATGTTACGGGCGGAGAAAACCTACAAACATACGTGCTGCTGGAAAGAAGTGACGGTGTTTTGAAATGGAGCGAACAAGCACTTCCAGGTGATGATATTTCCAAGGCATTAGATGCCTATCAAAACGGTGGCTTCTCAGCTGGTAGAGATGCAGCATATTCACTTGATCTGCCAGGTTCGGAAAGAGGAGGGGATGAAAATCGTCTTGATGATGAGTTACTAGACAGGTCGGATGACAAATCAAGAGACGTGACTCTAGTGTGGGAGGATTTAGTTTTCACCAATAGTTCTGGAGAACCTCAAGACACTGATACCAACCTGTTGTTTTTCGCCTACATTAGTCTGATGCAGGGCGATTGGTCAGGTCTTGATTTGGCTGGACAGGATTTGAATGAGAGGAACCTAGGTAGAGTTGATCTTTCACTTACGAATCTTTCAGGAGCAGATATGTCCAACGTCAATTTAAGTGAATCAATTATGTTTGATACAGATATGTCAGGAGCAGACCTAACCGGTGCTAACTTAGAAAATGCAATTATTGTAAACTTCCAATCAGGGACAATAGAAAATGCAAATCTTACTGATGCTAATTTGAATGGTTTGTATGGATTAATAGATTTGTCTACCGCAATTCTATCAAACACAACATGTCCGGATGGAACGAACAGTGACGACACATCTTGTGATGAGGGCGTCCCTTCAAATCTATCGGAAGTGCCTCCGCTGGCAGCACCAATTGTATCTGTATTAAATGCCAATTTCACATTGGAGATTATTAAATACAGCACAGAAATGTACTACATGGGTGTTCACGAGTATTTCCCAGGAATTGATTCATCAGTTGTTGAATCAACATTAATCATAGGTGAAGGAAAGTGGAGGTCACTCGTTGGAAATAGCAAAGCAGACAACTATAACTCAACAACTTGGATTGTTCGAGTAGATGGTGTTGAAGGCGATGATTTAGAGTCACTAGCTTCCCAACTTGAGGCTGATTCAAGAGTCTCAGAAACCATGGATTGGTCCAGCAAGCATAAGGAAGTCGAGAGGAACGGAGGTTTGATTTTTGGAACTCCGGGACTACTATCTCTGCAATTCGTAGTTGCAAGCGTGGCCGCAGTAGCATCCAGCTTCGTATTCTTGTCTTTGGTACTAAATCAAAGACAAAAGGAATTAGCGGTACTTCAAGCGATTGGAGCGTCACCTAACCAAATTATCAGACTTGTTCTATTCGAGATTTTGTCGATTGTAGTTGTATCAATGGCTCTTGGAGTTGTACTAGGTATTGCACTCGCCCTGTCCTTCAACGGATTCTTCGACATCTTCGGGTTCATATTCCAAATATTCGGTGGGTCAAGTACTGTAATTGAACGTACGCTCGTGTATCCTTGGACTCAAATTGTGCTTGTTTCACTTGCGGTATTCGCTGCAGTCGTGATAGCGCTACTGGTAACAACTAGAAAGGCGCTAAAGTCCGATCTGGCAAGTGTATTGAAGGGGGAGTAAAGATGAGTGAGACAATATTACATGCTGACGGTCTTTACCATGTATACGACTCAAAAGCAGAGGATGGTAACGTAGTTGCATTGCGCGGCCTCCACATCGATATGAAAGCTGGAGAAGCGATTGCGGTCGTTGGACCGTCAGGTTCGGGAAAATCCACTCTGATGAAGTGCCTTGGTGGGCTGATGAAACCAAGCGCTGGTTCGGTAAGTTTGGCTGGGAAGAACATGACGCGACTCACTGGGCAAGAACTCGTTCAACTTAGGCAGAAGACTGTATCTTTCATCTTTCAGGAAGGCAACCTATTACCGGATCTGAATGCAAGAGACAATGTTGCTCAACCTCTAAGGCACCAAGGTGTTTCATCGAGGAAGGCTTTGAAGTACGCAGATGAAATGCTAACAAAATTAGGCATGGGTCATCGAAAAGGCGCACTGCCTGCAATGTTAAGCGGTGGTGAACAGCAACGAGTAGCAATTGCAAGAGCGTTAATCACACAGCCTCGTCTGATTCTTGCAGATGAGCCAACTGGTGCTCTGGACCCCGTGACAAGCAGAGAAGTTCTTGCATTGTTCAAGGAATTACATGAAAATGATGGAGTATCATTCCTAATCGTCACTCACTCCAAGGAAGTAGCTGCGTTTGCTAATCGTTCGCTTGAACTCAGGGACGGGCGATTCGTTGCAGAGCATGGAGAATCTATCGACGTTGAGAATTTGACTAAGGATAGAGAGCTCATCATCGATGAAACTGGAACTGTAACCCTACCACCAGATTTGTTGGTAAGACTTGGTGGAGCAGGAAGATACACTGTCGGAAATATCAACAGCGGATATATCTCTCTGCAAGGGGAATCTGTTGAGACGATGGGTAAGATGGTCTTATCATCTACTTGCCCGGCTTGTAAGCACGATTACAAAGACAGTGACGAACAATTATGTCCATCATGTGGCTCGTCGAGGCCAATGGTGGAGGCTTGAGTTTGAGTCTGTTCAAAGTATCCGGAATTTTAGAGACTATTTCGACAATTTCGCTATTCTTCATCGCAATGCCGTTGAAGTATATCGGCGGCAATGAGATTCTAGTGAAAATCATTGGCCCAATTCACGGATTCCTATTCGTGCTGTATTGCGCTTTAGTATGGTGGGAGCAACACAAGGGTAGAATGAGTTCTAATCTTGCGATTCTAGGTATGGTTTCTGCGATTCCACCTGGTGGTCCGATTTGGTTCGATAGGAAATACCTCAATGAATCAGATGTTCAGGAGTGACCTTCCAATAGAGGCGTTAAGTCAAATTACGTCCTTTACAAAGCCAAGTCATGGCAGAGGTATGGGTTGTTGATTCTAACTGCTTTATTCACGTAGGTTCAATGGCACCAAATGGCTTCTTGAAGGATTTGAAAAACATCCTGAAAAACGATGATTCCGCTATTTATGTCACTCCAGGAGTTCATGGTGAAATCAAAAATGTGAGATTTCAGAGATGGAAAGGTCAACCGAACCTGTTGGATGAATTCCGGGAGATCATGGTTACCGTAGCCGTAGACGAGGCTGAAGTTAGAGCATTAGCACAACATATTGGAGAGAAAGCCTCCCCACAAGATGTTGATTTATCCCTGATGATTTTGGGTTCTAAATTAGCACATGAAGGTCACAAAGTTACTCTTGTATCTGATGATTACAAAATGACTACCACTGGGGAAAAAGCCAATCTAAATTTTGAGACATGTCCGCCATCTACCTTTTTGCAAAGGTTGGCTGATTCTGGAAATGCTAGTCAAAGAACACGAATGCGTAGTCTGTCTAGAAGAGTTAGAGCAGCAGAAATGCGCTATGCGATTAGTAGAGCGGGACAGTATGATGTCCAAGCCAAATTGACCTGGATGGTAGATTCGCTTCTGTCTTCCAAAGTCGCCCTAGCAGAAGAGAGTGAAGACGTTGTAGTGGTCGATGAAGCCAAACTAATCTCTGGCTTGATTCGCTCTATAAGAGGCGAGAAGGTTAAGAAATCAATCATGAATAAATTGGGTTCACTTCCTGAAATATGCGCTCCTGTAGCCAAGTTAGACGAGCACCTATCCTCTATGCTAACAGATGGAAGTTCTGAAGATTTGAAGCAGGCCTATGAATCCACAATAGAGTTGCAAAGTGAGATTCTCGAGGTAACTGGTCTTGGTCTAGCACCACTGGGAGAAGAATTGGCTGAGTTAGCTCATAGAGCGATGTCAGGAAGTCTGTATCGAATGGAATCTGCTTTAGGTATGTTATCGAAGATGTCTGGTAATCTAAAACTCTCAAAACTTCATCTATCTAGAGCCCTATCTCTTGCCACATTAATCGATGATACAGGAGCCGAAATGCGAGCGATGCACCAACTTGGCTTGCTTGCTCTAGCTGCCAAGAATTGGAATCGTGCTGCAATGCTATTCGAGACAGCAGACAGGCAAGCACAGACCGGTTCAGCAAACAGACTTCCTCATCTATTGCTTGCAGGAATCGCTAGGCATATCGAAGGTAATTCTGAGTTGTCTGAAGCCCACATGATATCTGCTAATGCAATTGTAATCGAAGACAAAATCGAAGCGATTGCAAACCTATCAGCGATCGGAAATTCTCTACTAGCAATCGATTGTCCAGGCCTCGCAATCGAGGTACTAGACGAGGCTATGGAATGCGCTATTGAAACTGGAACTAGCGATAGGATGGACATGCTTGCTGAGATGTTATTATTGGCAAATACCGCTATGACAAACAAAGAACAAATGCAGTATGAAGGGCTAAGACAATACATCGACAAAGTCAATGATATTGCAGAAGAAGCATCAAAGGACTTTGAATCACAAATATCCGAAATCGACCAGAAGGCTGTGGAGTTATCAAAGCCACTAGATGAGACTTGGAAAGAGTGGCAACCAGCATCAAAACTGATTCCTCATGGCTCTGAATTGACAATTGTCAGAATCGATGAAGACGATAATGGTCGAGTCCTACTAGTATCTCATCACTCTGAAATTGGCGCTGTAGGGCTTTGGTTACCTGAGGGAGGTGTGGAAGCATCTCCGGGAAGCTCTATCCAGATACACGAGTCAAGAATCAAGGTCGCCCCCCCTACTGACGAATTACGTGATATCCACAATATCCGCGGTATTGTTGCAGTTGAGAACCCAGATTCTATTTCGTTTATCGCAAAGACTGACGAGATTCTTGAAGAAGAAATGTAAGGTCAAGATTCTAGCTGTCCCTCATGCTTGAGTTGGAAAGAAGCCGGGCATGTGTTGACTCCAAGTACCCTGTAGAATGGACACCAGCCAAATACCGATGTGGTCACACTCCATACTCCAAATATGAGAAAAACAATCTCCCATGCAGAGTTAGAAATGTAATCGAAAAGAACTACGCCAAGTCCAGCTGACAAGCGTAGAACTCTATCCAAAACACCAATGTTCAAGCTGAAAACCTCACTTTTCGTTATGCATTGTGAATATCATCATTTATGAAACACTGTTTGTAAGGTAATGGGCAGAATTGCATCGGAACAGTAGTATAAATATTAACACAGAAACGTAACATTATGACTTCGTACCTAATTGTTGGAGGTAGTAGTGACATCGCCATAGTCACGGCAAAAAAACTGCTAGAACACGGCTCTGCAGTAACCTGTCTCGCTCGTGATGAATCAAGAGTTGAAGAACTGAAATCACTAGGTGCAGAGGTCATTATTGGAGATGCCCTCGACAAAGAATCAGTTTCTGCAGCGATTGAAATCGCCTCACAGCAAGGTGATGGCAAAATTTCTGGTGTAGCACACCTAGTAGGTTCTATCTCGATTAGACCCCCACATGCGCTCGCTCTTGATGCTTTCAATGAGGTAATCACAACCAATCTTTCCAGTGCTTTCCTCACTCTTTCTATGTGTGGGAAAGCTATGTTGAAAATGGGAGGAGGCAGGATGGTCTTCACATCAAGTGTTGCAGGTAGCCTCGGTTTGGTAAATCACGAAGCGATTGCAGCAGCAAAAGGCGGAGTCGAGTCTATGGTTCGCTCCGCAGCGGCAACATATGCCAAGAGGGGAATCAGGGTCAACGCTGTCGCACCAGGTCTAACTGATACCAGACTTGCAGCAACCATTCTTCGCTCTGATGCAATGAGAGAAGCATCAGCAAATATGATTCCACTCAAGAGGATAAACGAAGCTGAAGAGATTGCAACTAGCATTCACTGGCTTCTGACCGGAGCCCCAGATAATTTCACTGGACAGGTAATGCACCTCGATGGTGGAATGTCCCAAATTTTAGCGTGAGTGATAGCATGACTTGGCACGTAGCAATCAAACAATCCAAACTAAAGCCGGGAAAGAAAAAAATGCGTACAGTTGCCAAGAAAATGGTACTTATCGGTCAAACAGATGACTATTATTTTGCTACTGAAGCACTCTGCAGACACATGCGCTGGCCCCTAGCATACGGTGCTAAAGTCAAGGATGATTGTATCCGATGCCCTTTGCATCAAACCACTCACAAAATCGACACAGGTGAGATGGTGGAGTGGTCTCCATTCCCCCTATTACCAGCTTATGGAAGACTCGTAGGTAAGTTAAGCAAGCAGAAAGACCTCAAGATCTACGAAACCCGTGTTAAAGATGGCAACATCGAAATCAAAATCGATTAACTAACAGAACTGAATCAGACTCTAGCCATTAGTCCAATTTCCATTGGGATTGGAGAGATGAACTTCTTGTGAATCGGATTATCAGCATCATGTTGATTGATGTGATGATTTAGTAAAATCATTGCAGCCGATCTTGGAAGTAGCCCTTTTCTGAAACTGTGAATCACGTCTAGCATCTCCTGCTTTTCAGACTTGGATAACTGTGGCAGCCTGCCAACAACCCTCTCCATTGCGTGAGCAATTCTTCCTCTTTTGGTTAGGGTTGAAAGGTGCTTTTGTGCTTCTGTCATGTACTTTAGAGCGACATGTTCAGGGTGCTCTTCATTGTCAAATCCTTGAGCGATGATTCTACCCAAGATTCTCTTAGAGTCAGGTGCTCTACTTAGCAGGAACAACTTGTGCTCAGCATGGAATGTCATCAGTTTGGATGCGGTCCAACCTTCCTCTCCAATCGATAACCACTCGTTGAAGAAGTGAACTCTTGCTAGGAAGTGTTCTGCTTGTAATGGGTCGGTTAGCCTACCTTCCTCGATTACTGGAATGTGGGGGTATAACGTGGTGAAAACCTTTGCAAACAGTCCAGTGCCATCTCGCACGGCTTGTGGGTTATCACCACGATATACCTTGACTCTCTCCAAACCACAACTTGGAGAATCCTTCTTGAACACGAAGCCGCTAATACCAGAAGCAACTAGAAAATCTGACTGCACTTCAGCAAATTCTAGCATTTTGTCTGTGTAATCATGGCCGTTCTTTGGATCTATGAGCGAGATCCGTTCTTCACCTTTGACCAACCTGATTGTAGGACGTGGCACCCCCATGCCGATTCCTACTTCAGGGCAGACTCCGATTAGTTCGAGATGTTCACTCCAAATTCGGTTGAGAGGCCTAAACTCAGCGGCATCGCCGTTGTAGCG
>JAYYDR010000037.1:0-9940 GCA_036160735.1 Thermoplasmatota archaeon | reverse complement strand
ACAAGCAGGTTATTCCCCGACCCTGAGTATCTTGACAAAGCGGAAGATTTGGACTTCGCAGTAGCATTTGCGAGAATCGAATGCCACTATTTCATCAACGCGATATTTGTTGAAGAAGCATATATTCTCAATCATGCAGCAAAGATTCAGCACATCCCAACAACGATTGTACAGGGTCGCTATGACATGGTTTGCCCTCCTCGAAGTGCGTGGGAATTACACAAGGCCATTCCCGACAGCAATTTGGTAATGGTTGGAGACGCAGGCCACTCCATGGGAGAGGTTAGCATTGCAAGGGAATTAGTTGCGGCTACCGATGCAATCCATTGAGAGATAGAACGTGAAATAGGACCACTATCAAGCGTCGGCTTGATATGTAGGACCAATGTGGGTATAGAATAAGGCGTAGCCTTAGGTGAGAGAAATGTCCGATGCAGGAACCATCACTCCAGAAACTCAAATCAAAGAACTCACAGAGAAACTTGAGGAAGAAACAGACCGTTTACTCAAGTTGTATGCTGCATACGAACAGCAAGAAGCCGAGTTGAGAGATACCAAGGCTGAAGTTGAAGTTCTTGAGAAAGAAATCGTAGAGCGTGAGATTGAAAAAGAGAGTCTAGAAGCTCTACTGACCGAAAAAGACGCTAGAATCAGAGACTTGGAAATGAAGGCTAGTAAGTCCAGCAAGCAGGTTGAACACTTGGAGCCGGAACTTCAGAAGATGGAAGAGAAATTCACTCGTGAAAAGGACCGTCTTGGAAAGGTATTCTCCATCGCTGAAGAATTGGATAATGACCTACGTCTAGCGGTTGTTGAACTAAACACCAGAGACGAATGGTACATGGCTCACATGTCACTATTCGAGGACCTCAACAAAGCAATCAAGCGCCGCTATGAGATGATTGAGGCGGCTGCCGAAGCAGAGAGACAATCTCAGCACATGGGCAGAGCAATCGCAGAAAGGATGGAAGAAATGGTCGAGGCACGTGCTGCTGAAATGACCATGGAAGAAGCAACAGAAATCGAATCCACCGAATCTGAGTCTGCTGCTGAAGCAACAGAAGCAGCAGCAACAGAGGAAACCGAAGATGAAGAATGGAATTGGTCAGAACAAGTCCTTCTCGGCGTCATGCAGAAGAACGGAATAACCGACAGAGACGCATTCATCGAGTTTGCTAAGTCTTACGACATGGATGGAAACAAGTATCTCAAGGGTTCAGAACTAGGTGCTGCAGCTGCAGACTTTGTAGCAAAGGACGCACCTGCAGAAGAAGCACCTTCTGAGGAAGCACCAGCCGAAGAGGCACCTGCAGAAGAATCCACAGAAAGCGAAGACAAAGAGCCTGGAGTCGTTTGGAGAAATTCCGGCAACTCAGAAGATTCTCAGTAGGTGAGTTAGTTGGCTTTCCTAGCCAGAGGCGGGTTTCTGCCTGTAATCACTCCCACGCTTATGGGAACCGGATTTATTCTGGTTGGTTGGTTTGTCGACCCACTTTACGGATTAGCACCAGGATTTGGAGTCCTGATGTTGATGCTTGCAGCATTCTTTGCTAATTTCTGGAGAGACCCCGACCGTCCAATTCCTAGGGACGAGGGCGTAATTGTATCTCCTGCTGATGGGCACGTTATGTTTGCAAAGAGAGAGAGGGCGACTGGAAGAAGACCGTCCAAAGAAGAAATGGCGGACGCTGAGGAAGACGAGCACACTGGAACTTGGCACCCTGAACCGTGTGAGAAACCACTCTCCTTCTCTACCGAACAAAGATTCGAGGCGGTACCCGAGGGTGAGGAATCGGATACCGATGTTTGGAGAATTGCAGTATTCATGTCTCCTCTAGATGTTCACGTTAACCGGTCACCAATCGCTGGAAAGATCACTAGAATGGAACACAGAACTGGAAAAGGCCGCAAAAGAGGTCCTTTCTTGCCTGCATTCCGCAAGGAAAGCGAATACAATGAGAGGGTTCGAACTCTGTTTGAGAGAGAAGATGGTTTGATTGTTGAAGTTATGCAAATTTCAGGTGCACTTGCTCGAACAATTATCCCATGGACTGGAGAAGGAGATGAACTCAGACGTGGAGAAAGATTCGGAATGATTCGACTTGGAAGCAGAGTCGATGTTCGAGTGCCCGCATCGAAGTTCACACCTAACGTAATCAGCGCCGAAGATGCTCACAAGGACCATCCTAAAGGCGAGTTTGTTAAAGCAGGTTCAACAATATTGTACAGAGGGATTTGATGGGAGTCAAAAAAGAATTGATGCCATTTTTTGTAATGCTATTTGCATTACTGCCCTTTGGATACTACATGGCTGGTTCAATAGTCTACAATGGTGTGGCGTTTACTAACACTGACTGTTGGGGTAATTTCGATCAAAATACTCCTGAACAATTCGCTCCCTTGAGAAATGAGGTGCCATTGAATGAATCAGAAAGCCCCGAAAATATCTCATCAGAGATCATGTCAGGACTCTCGAATTACTGGTGGGATGGTTACGAGTCTGCAACAATAGATGTTGAAAGTGAAGACATTTACCTTTCTGCTTGGTATCTAAAACAAAACGAATCGATGCCTTGGGTGATGTTCGTACATGGAATTAGAGGCTGTAAAGCAGACGGTTCAATGTTGCTGCCTTCAGGAATGCTAGCGAATGCGGGCTTCAATGTAATTGTATTCGATTTGAGAGACCATGGAGAATCTTCAATAGATGATAATAAAGTATCAGGTGGACAAGATGAATGGGTGGACGTAATCGCGATTTTCGATTGGCTGGTCGAAGAACAGAACGCCGATCCAGACAAGATAGGAGTTTATGGAAATTCAATGGGAGCTGGGACTGCCGCAATCGCTTTCACATTTGATGAAAGAATCCAATCTGTTTGGCTAGAGTCAGGTTATGCCGATATGGGAGATATTGTTGTAGAAGAATTGGAATTCCAAGGATATCCAACATTCTTGGGTCCAGCTGGCATCTTTGCAGGCAAGATAATTGCAAATCAAAATTTAATTGAACATTTCCCAATAGATGCAGCAACAGAAATTGGGGACAGACACATGTATGTCGTTCATGGAAATCAAGACAAGAGGGTCCGTATTCATCACGGAGAAAAAATGTGTGACGAAGCATTAGAGCATGGTGATGCTAGTAAGATTGGTTGCTGGTTTGATGATTCTGTAATTCGTTATGATGTTGGAAGAGGGATGGAAAGCGATGAGCATCAAACTCTCATGCTAACACAGACTAGCGAGTATGAAACTAGAATTGTTGAATTTTTCTCGAATTCGCTAATGTAAACGAACTAACTGAATTCAGGGGAATGAAAATGTCTGGTGGCAAGCTGACTATGGTAGGAAATGCTGACAAAAAGCCAGCCAAAATCCACGATTTAGTCAAAGCACCAGCAAATACTCCATGGGCTCAGGAAAGAAAGCACTCCTGGGATGCAAGAGACCCTGCTACGGTTTACTACACTCCTGAAACGCTTGCAGACGGTACGCCCACCACGGCTCTAACCGTCATTCTGAGAACCAAAGGTTGCCATTGGTGGTGGTCGAGTGGTTGTACATTCTGTGGTTACTTCAATGACACCCGTGATGATGTAACAAGCGAAGACCTGCATTCTCAGTGGGAGAAATCACTGGCTAAGTTTGATGATTTCGATGCGATGGGTATGGTAAAAGTCTACACCTCGGGAAGCCTCCTCGAAGACAGGGAAATTCCGTTAGACTTCCAGGAGAGAGTTTTGAGAGATTGTCACGAGATGGGCAAAGAATTGGTCGTCGAAAGCAGAACAGAACAACTCAGTGAGGAAAAACTGGCTTGGGCTACAAAGATCAATCCAAAATTCTCCGTAGCAATCGGTCTCGAAGCCTATGATGACGAAGTTTTGAGATTCCACGTCAACAAGGGATTCAGCACAAAAAGTTGGGATAGAGCTGTTGAAAACCTAGAGAAATTTGGTCTTAGAATCAAGACCTACCTGATGTTTAAACCTCCATTCATGAGTGAAGGAGATGCTTTGACTCATGGTGCAAAATGGATTAGGGACGTCGCTGAAAGAAGTGATGAAATAAGCGTTAATCCGATGAATATCCAAAAAGGCACAGTAATCGACAGACTGTTCCGTGCTAATGAATACCGTCCACCCTGGTTGTGGTCGCTTATTCAACTGATTAAAGACGTTCATTACGACATTCACCCGACCAATTCAGGAAACGGTTCAGATGACCAAGTCAGTCGTTTAATCATCCATCCAACCGCTGGAGGCAAAGTTCGTGGTGCTCACAACTGTGGTTCATGTGACGATGAGGTTGTAGCAGCGATTGAGAGATATTCTGTTAGTGGAGATATTCACGATTTGGATGGCCTGTCATGCGATTGCCAAGATGTTTGGAAAACTGAGGTGGAATTGGACCGAAATATGCCGATTCCACTTGGTTCAGGTAAAAATCGCAGAGGAGATGCGCTACTGCATCTCCGCTCACCATGACATTTGTTAGTGAATGTTTATGACCGTATCATAGGTGGCGTAAATGACCCCTACGGGGTCAAGGTGATGAGATGACCAATAACACCATACTGCCCGATGTATCTGAAGGGGTTGCAGAACCATCTGCATCTCGTGTAATTCTTGTCTTGATGAGCGTCGGTCTTGTCGGCCTAATCGCCTTATTCAGCAATATTTTCGGCTGGGATACAGTTCCAGTAATCGGCGACATAATTCCATTCATGGACAACCTAGGGGGCTCAGGAATCTGGTACTACCTCATCGGAATCCTTGTCGGTTGTGGAATGATTATCGCAAATCTAGTTGGAGGCGTCCTTTCGGACTGAAGGTGGGATACAAATGTCAGAAGCATTCACAACATCTGGAATCTTACTAGCAACTATCCTTTTATTCACTTATTACATTCAGAAGGGATTCGGCGGAATGAGTGTACCATTGCGCCAATTTGGTATGTTTTTATTGACCAAAGCCGCTGGTCCAGCAGCCGATTTATTCCAAGAAAGGGAAGGTAGCGGTGCTAAGACTTGGATGCAAACCGGTGTATTCTGGTTAATCCTAGCAGGTATTGGCGGTTTCCTGTCTGCATGGCACAACTATGACCCAACCGCGCTTGATTCACTATCCAACGTCGGTTGGGGATATGATGATGGAAGTGCACTTGCTTACTTCAACGAAGTAGCAATGTCTACTGCCATATTTGCAGCTCTAGTCGGAGGCTCACTGGTAGCACACACTCGCACAACAGGTGCAAAGTTAGCCAGTGAAGCAAACGCTTCGATGATCGCAATGGCATGGACTGCTCAAGTTCTAGTCGGACTTGTTCTATCCGTTCTAGACCACTGGGATTGGATTGTTTACGGAACAAGTGAAGCAGCACTATACGGATTAGTATCCGGGCTTCTTGTTCTAAGCCTTTTAGTCAACTCACTGATTACCCTTGGAAGCAGAGGTAACTCACCAATTTCTGTGCCATCTTGGTTCCTAGTTCTGGCACTATTTGTTCTAATTTTCAGCAGATTTGCAAATGCACTTGGCGAATCACTCGACTGGACAGGAACCGTTTGGGTTGCTGGTGTAATTGCTTCCGGATGGGTTCCATTGGCACTGATGTTCGGTGTTGGATACCACGTTCTATCCCACGTTACAGGACAACCGATTTGGTCAGGAAGCATGACAAAGGCTTCCATGCTCCTTCTATTCGTAACAGTACCACCATTCTTCCTTGCAGAATCCACACACGCTGACAACTTCACACAGTCGATAGGTGCGATTCTAGTTACAGTTGGGTTGATGCCAATTATGGCAGCATCCGCAAACATGCTTGCAACTATCAGAGGCAATGCAAGCGCTGTAGTAGACAGCCCAGGTGCAACTGCAGCAGCAGGTGCAGCAATTCTACTTCCAATCTACGCACTCTTGGGCTACTTTACCGGATTGAACGTTATGGTCGGAGATGCTAGCCTTGCGGGTGTTGCGGACACAGTCAACTCCTCCTTCCTGTACGTGATCGGAGGACTATTTGCACTATCAGCACTGTTCCACTCATACCCACTAGCGTCTGGAAAATCACTGACAGGTTCTGCTGGTGCAGCAACTTGGATGGTAATCGCAGGAGGATTACTTTCCACAATTCTATTCTTGATGAGCGACTGGACAGAAAAGTCACTCATTGATGCTGAGGTAGAGGACTTATCCACCCTTTCCGGGTTCGCTCTAACTGGAGCATTTGCATTCTACGGTGTAGTCATCGGTTTCATTCTAGCAGGAAACAGTGTTGTCAAGACACTACTGTTTGGAAACGTACAGGCCTCGGGAGCATCAAACACAAGTGACATCTCTGCATACAACTTGGTTGAAGGTACAACAACAATCAGAGCATTATTTGGTCGCGGTGTTGGAATAGACACGGCACTGATTATCGGTGAATCCGAGGAAGAGGGCTCAAGTGGTTCCACAGTTATCGAAGTGTCCGCAGATCTCCACAACGACGAAGTTGACGAGTTCCCAGTTTCTTTTGACGAAGACCTAGTCAGACTGACAGAGTGGTTGTGCGGAAGAGGAACCACCACTGCCCAGTTCTTTGCGTGGGCAGATGTCGATCAATCCGGAGAGATTGACATGTTCGAATTCGCTAATGCATTGCGTGTAGCAGACATTGCAGACCTTCCACCATGGGACATCGAGGAATTGGTCAAGGTAATGGACATCAATTCTGACGGTAGAATTAACCTTCCAGAGTTAGACATTGCTCTACTAAACATTCGAAATACCCTTGGCATCGAATTCGTACCATACGAAGAAGAAACTGCTGAAGAGGAAGTTGCTGAAGAGGAAGCTGTTGAAGAAGAAGCTGTTGAGGAAGCAGAAGAAGCGACTGAAGAAGCGGAAGAAGAGGCAGCAGAAGAAGATGCAACAGAAGCTCCTTCGGAAGCAGAACTCAAGAAGATGAAGAAGGCAGAATTGGTAGAAGTTGCAGACTCAATGGGTCTAGACACATCGGGAACCAAGGCTAACTTGATTGAGAGAATAACCAAGGCGTGATGCAATGCGAATTGGCTTGGTAGGTAAGCCAAATGTGGGCAAATCGACCTTTTTCAGCGCAGCAACTCTAGCAAAAGTGGACATTGCAAATTATCCATTCTGTACTATTGAAGCAAATGTTGGTGTAGCATTTATTGCGGCACCTCAGCCATGCCCATGTAAAGAGTTACGAGCAAAATTAGAGGCAGATGGTCGTCTTGAGCCAGCTGCTGAGGATGATGATAGGCAGGGAAGTATTTGTGAGCCAAGAACTGGTTCTTGTATTGGCCATGTACGCCTTGTCCCCACATTCTTAGTCGATGTAGCAGGACTAGTCCCAGGCGCTGCAGAAGGTAGGGGAAGAGGAAACGCCTTTCTTTCTGATTTGGCCAATTGTGATGCCTTGATTCAAGTTGTAGATGCGGCTGGACTAACCGATATTGAAGGTAATCCAGTCGCTGCAGTTAGCGATGTCGAATCAGCGTTGAAAGAAGAGACATCATTCCTAACCGAAGAATTAGATTCATGGATTTACGGAATCCTAGATGATGGCTGGTCACGGGGTTCGCGCAGAGTACAAGCAGAAGGGGAAAAGGGACTCAGCACATTTTTGCATGAGAGGTTCACAGGACTCGGAGCCTCACTACCGCTTATCCTGCAAGCCCTAGATGAATTTAGGAATCAGTGGGGTGATTTGGATACTCCATGGATGTGGCCAGAAGAGAAGATGAGATCACTATCTTACCACATACGTCGCCAGTTATTCCCAATCCATATTTCGGCGAATAAGGCGGACTCTGCAAAAGGCACACCTTGGAATGCAATCGAATCAAATGGCATTATCCAACCAACGATGGCGGATATGGAACTGGCCTTGCGAAGAGCTGATTCTGGCGGCATGATTTCCTATAATCCCGGTGAAAACACATTCGAGATACAGGACGAATCAAAGTTGAATTCTGCACAGTTGAATGCATTAGGAGGAATGAAAGACAAACTCTCTGAAGCAGGAGGCACAGGAGTAGCCCAACTACTGAGTAAGGTATTGTTCGATGCACTCGACCACGTTGTAGTCTACCCTGTTGCCGATGAAACTGGATGGAAAGATGGAGAGGGGAGAGTTCTTCCTGATGCATTTGTAGTTCCAAATAACATTGAAGCTAAACAACTAGCATACAAGGTCCATTCAGACCTCGGTGACGGTTTCATCAAAGCGGTTGACGGACGTAGCCGCAGAGTAGTAGGTGCCGACCACGAATGCAGTGATAGCGACGTGATTAAAATCCACGCCAAATCATAGGCTAGCGTCTGACAAGACGCCCAAGCTGAGGGGCCCCCTCTGATTCATGGAAGGTTTTTCATCAAGAATCAATTGGGTAATTTATGGAAGGTGAGCGATTTAGTGATAAGGAAATTATCGTTTTAGCGTATTGCGCATTGAAGAAAGGGAACTTCAGGGACTTAGGTTTCAAATCAACGGCTGAGGTATATCGGAAACTGAGTTCACTAACATCGAGGGGAATAGGTTCCCTGAAGCTTAAACACGACAATATCGTTAGCGAATTTTACAGAGCAGATGTTCAAAAAGAGAGAAAGGGGACATCTGGTGTTCCCACTGGCTCAAAAGTCCAAAGATGGACTGAGAGAGATAGATGGGAAAGTTATCTTGAATTGCCGATTGATGTATGGAAAGGTATCGCAAAAAACGTGTTGGAAGTAAATGAACCAACACGAGGACTTCCAAAAGAAAGTGAACCATTAGGCCCAGAAGGATATGTTTACGCAATCACCAACCCCGCTTTCCCTGGTTGGGTAAAAGTTGGTCAATCACATGAGCCCGATAGAAGGCTTGCCAGTTACTGGACTGCTGATCCCTACAGAGACTATCAAATGCCATTTCGAAAGAGATTTCAAGATAGGAAAAATGCAGAGAAAAAAGTTCACGATGCTCTAAAAAACATCACCAGTGATTGGAATGGAGAATGGTTCAGGTTGAATCTTGAGACTGTAACGGAAACAATTATTCAATCATCTGATGATTAATCGATGTCATCAAAGGGTCAATGTACAAACCCACTGATTCGTTTTGACCCAATCAGAGGGCTCGCAGTGGGCTTTGTCATAGCCTACCCTTCCAACACCCGTCAATACAGAGGGGAGCCCTTGCGATTTCTAATGGTCACAACTGTCGTCTGAGCATTCGGTTTGATCCGGATGGGACATTACCTACTAGTTCCCAACCGTCTAATCCTGCTTTACTCAATACTTGAGTAACAGTTTCTGCTCCATATATGGGCTCTGTCAAAACTTCGGAAACAAATTCAACACTTTTTGGATTTACTCCAAAAATCTCGACGACTGTTTTATGGTCTTTATGGGTCTTATTTTTGAATGTCTTAATTACCTCGTCATAACTTGAATAGTGCATACTCCAGCAAGGATTCTCAGCATTCCAAGTTTTCTCTTCATACTTCCACCAAATCGTATTTTTTGCTGGATTTCTAATTGACTTCTTTCTAGCATCTGAATTACCTATGGCCGCATCTGCTCGCTTTTGCCAACCCCTTTTGATTTCGCCTTCAAAGACCACTTCAACGTACCCCTTGGCGACACCTTCGCCTAGGATTACAACCCATTTTTCGTCATGTTCGTGTAAAACAGCATACTCCCACATGAATCTCGCTTGATTGTAATTAGTATAGAATTAACTCAAACAACAAACAAAGCAATTTGGATAGGTTGCAAGGGGTTATCCGAAACCCCTTTGCATTTTATTTTCTGATACAAAGGGGATTCAGTGGGTCGATACAAACGCTACCCTTCGTACACCCATCAATACGAAGGGGAGGCCTCTGTATTTACACAGAAATTTGAGGCTAAAATTAACTAAGCAGAGATAGCCGGTTTGTAAT
>JAYYDR010000036.1:0-3878 GCA_036160735.1 Thermoplasmatota archaeon | reverse complement strand
TGGTGCGAGAGCCGGGACTCGAACCCGGGTTCAAGCGTTGGCAACGCTCGGTGATAACCACTACACTACTCTCGCAAGTGCAACCCTCCGATTGGACAGGGGTATAAACGGTTGTCGCTGGAAATAATGAATCAAATCAAGCGTCACCAAAGCCGCCGAAGCCGCCTTCCTTGTCTGAGCCTCTCATGACGTAAATCGCCGCACCAACTATTGCTAGTACTCCTAGGCCGCCCAATGCGATGTATGTCATTGTGCTACTGGCTTCAGTAGTCGAAGTACCATCTCCCGGAGCCTGCAATTTAATCGGAACAGATTCCTCTGAACTTTGTGAACCGTATGCATCCATTGCTTTGACTAGTACTTCATGCGTACCAAGTGCAATGTAAGTCTTCACAGTAAATTGTTTGGAATATGTTCCATTGCCGTTTGAAGTCATTGTGAACCACGTGTTTGATTGGCCCGGAGGTGCTAGGATTCCTAGTTTGACTCTGACCCAATTCAGTCCATCGTAATCTTCGACTGCAATCGTTAGAGTATATTCAACGTCTTCATCACCAATTTCAACAACTCTCAATTCGCCTATATTGATCAAAGGAGGCTCATTCATTACATCCACAGTAATTTCTCTGTCCTCACTACTTGGAATATGGTACTGGGCTGAAGTAGTCGTAGCTTGCACTATGATTGACGCCCCAAGGGTATCAACCATCCTTACACTGAGTGTTCGCTCTCCAGGAGACATTCCACTTGGGATTTCGATTTGACCAGCCCAAATCTCTCCAACTCGATTCAATTCTGTAACATCTCCACCATATTCTCTCATATCGATGTATACATTTGCAACACCGTGTGCGTCATAGACATGGGCGTTAACGAGGATTGTTTCTCCTCTGTGAACAATTGAAGGTACAATCTCGATTTCAGTCAGCCTAGGTGCTTGGTTGAGCACAGTAATGTTGGAATCTGCTGAATCGGTTGCATCGAATGCATCTGTTACAGTAACAGAAACCGGCATTTCGCCGACCTGTAGTCCGGGAACTGTAATTTCTGCAGTCCAGATATCGTCACCGATAACTCTGTCACCGTTCAGGCCGCGGTCGTTCAGAGATAACTGAGCCGAACCGCCAATTGATGTAGTGTCGGCAAATACGCTTACGATGTTGAAATCAATGTCGGAAACGGTTACCTCAAGGTAACCAGGCGCGCCATTTTCTCCAAAAATCACGCCTTGAGTTAATGCAATCGCATCTACAGTTGGGGCAGTATTATCGCTTGCAGAGATTATCGAAGGCGAAATTACACGGTTTACCGATTGGCTTTCAGTTAGATTAACCAATTCGCCATCTTCACCAAATTCCATTTGGAATTGCCTCTCAATCTTGACATTGAGGCCAGATAATGGTCCATCAACAATCAAGTTACCAAATGCAGTACCTTCAACATCTGTGGAATATGTGCCAGTCCAGGAAACAGTATCTACCATGTGTCCATCCATCTCAACGACTTCAGCCACTCCTGCTGTAACAGTCAATACCATTCCTTCTTGTTGGTCTAAGACGAATACGTCTCCAGTCATTGCATCAATTGGTGCAAAACCAGTCTCCCTACTTATGCTGATGTCGCCAATTCCTTCCTCAACTGTTGGAGCCTCAGGAGAATTTTGGATTGGAGAATTGGAATGAATTGTATCTCCACTACTGGGGTCTGGTCCCGTCTGGCTCCAAACTGTTCGAATGGTTCTATTATCCCAATCTGCCTGCTTCGCATCATAAGACCAAGACTCATTATGGTGAGCACCGGCTCCTAAATCTGAGTTTGGAAGCGCAGCGATTCCTGTGATGTTGAACCAATCTTCTTGGTGAACGATAATCACATCAAACATTGTCCCTGTTTCGTTTGCTTGAGTTGTTGTATCTTCAATAGTCCTTACAACTCCGAACGTGCCTTGAGCATCTCCGGTGATAATTCCGTCTACATGAAGGTCGTCTACAGTAACCATACCATCTTCTTGCTCTTGGTGGAAATCATGGATTGTGCCGTTAATTTGCACGCTAGCATTCTCATCTTCGCCTGAGAACCCAAATGTCCCCTCGCCAATCATTTTGCTCAATTGGTCTACACGAACTCCGTCTTCCCACCTTTCCAATGACTCAAAGGTATTCAGCGTGATATCCATCCTTGTATCATTGTCTTCCATGACTAAATCAGCAGTGGCTTCGAATTGGGTGTGAGATAGTCGCCTAACTCCGTCCGAATCCCAAGTTTCAATCAGCAAAACCGCTAGGTCGCCACTTAGGTCCATCATTTCCCCATCTTCGCTTGCATTGAGTGAAATTGTTCCATTAGCTTCCAGCCTGAATCTCTCGTCAACCACTCCATTCAGAGTTGAGCGGTTAATCCAAGCATCGCTAACAACTCCAAGAATTTGGACGCCTCCTTCCTCTCCGTCATTTCCAACTCCGATTGTTCCATCGCCTCTTGCATCGAAGGTCTGAGCAATCATTAGACCATCCACGGTGGTTTCATTTTTCCAAACAGAATTCAAATCAATCATCATCGAGATACTGCTATCAGCAGTGTTTGAAATTATGAATAAAGTTCCATTTCCTCTTTCCCATGAATCAAGACTTGAGCCGATTCTTTGTTGCCATCCTTGGCCGTTGAAGATTAGATTGTAGGCCTGTGTGCCATTTTCATTGTCCCATTCCTGGTCCATCTCCCACTGTGAATTTAGTGTGACTTCATGGTCAGCAAGTGGTTGGCCCCACAAACCAACAGTTACGGTTCTTGAAACAGCACCCGCTTGTATAGTAATGATGTCTCCATGAGAAAGCGATGTATTAGCAACAACTCGCAAATCATCTCCGGTTGTGTCGTAAATTAGGTCTAAATCCAATGATTCTGAACCACGCAAATGAGTGACATTGATTTCGGACAAATCAACATCTCCGGATATTGAGTAAGCGTGATCTGCGCCCCAGTCGACGTTGATAGTGATAGGAGTGGTCTCATCTGCATTTGCAATTGGTATCACCGATACCAAAAACAGCACAACTAGCAGACCTGCTTTGACCTTCATGGTACTATGGTGAACCCGCTACTCTTCAAGACTTTGGGGGCTATGATTAGCCCCAATGGTCAGAAGTGAATGCGTTAGGATTGACTGGCTTGTCCCCTTCTCTCATCCAAATGTTTCCAGCGTCGCCGTAAACATCTCCGAATGGGTCGACTTCTACAACTTCGACTTCACGGTTCATGTAAGCCTCAACACGCTCCCTAAGCTCTGGTTTAAACCGCCAGTAGTGAATTCTCCACTCGCGCCCATCCCAAAGGGTAGTTTCTTCTGACTCTGTGGTGAGAAGATCATAATCTTGGAACATGTAAAACAAGTTGCGGTCTGTAGGTTCTAGGGCATTATCGATAATCCGGTCATAGAACCCGAAGAAACCAAGTGCGTGCTCTGCCATACCGCCAGCGACTTCAGGGTCCATTTCCATGTCGATATGTTGTCTTATTGCTTCGGTTAATTCCATCATTGTCATTCCCATTCAATCACCCCGCGCTTAGATATCGGCTGCCGCACTTTGCTCCGCTGCGCAGTAGTATGTATAGGTCGAAGTCCCTAATTAACCCAGCGATGATTTTGGCCCAATCGAGCACTTCAAAGGGGAAATCCGACCCGCAAGTGCATGGATGAGCAGTTCGCGGAGGGCAATTTCCTCGGGTTGCCTGACCCGGGGGGTCATGCTGATGTTGTAATAGCATCAGTCCCATATGAACTCACCACTTCTTACGGTCAAGGAACTGCAGAGGGTCCTGCTGCCTGCATAGAAGCCTCTGCTCAAGTCGAATTGTACGATATTTTGTTGGAAGAAGAG
>JAYYDR010000035.1:0-16871 GCA_036160735.1 Thermoplasmatota archaeon | reverse complement strand
TCGGCGACATCTGCAGCACATGCACAAATTGGAAAGTCATCAGGCAACATTGACATCAAGTCTCGTACGTGATCAATCGAAACCTTGTGTTCTGCGTGATTGATGATTGTACCAGATGCACCTCTAGCGATTGCAGTCTGTGGCTCAAGCCATCCGGTGTGACTACCTTGTCCAACTGGATCTAAATGTTGAGCCCAAACCTCTAATCCTGAAATGGAACTGACGCTGGATAAGTCAAATGCGCTTGTAACCGCAATCATCCTAGCATTAGTTTCGACATCAGCCATCAACTTTCCAAGGGTTTCAGCATGTTCAGCCAAAGCAGTAGAATAAGTCTTGAAGTTCACTACAATAAGTGGTGCATCCATGGGTAAGGCTGTGAACCCATCCTTTTTGGAGACTGCGATTCAAATCGTGCCTTCTGTTTGAATATGGCCGGCAGGGACTGTAACTCCGTGACCGATTACAACATTTGTCAACTTAGCACCAGATTGGATTGTTGCTCCTCTACCGACCAGGCAATTGGAAACTAGTGCACCTGCTTCAACCTTAGAACCAGAGAGCAGTGTTGAATCTGTAACGTCTCCTAAGACAATACATCCTTCCTGTATCATCGAATTGATTGCAGAAGTCACGTTTCCTTGGTGCCAACTTCCGTTTGAGACTTGACCTATTTTGAATCTATTTTCTGCAATGCATCTAGTGACGCCATCGTGCCAACTTGTTGGCGTTCCTGCGTCGATGAAATATCCCTCAAATGGGAACCCTGCAAGGCTTCCTTCATCTGCTAAGACTGGGAAAACGTCTCGCTCTAGACTATGTTTTCCTGTTGGCATTATGTCAAACACTTCTTCTTCCAAAAGGTAAGAACCTGCGTTAATCAAGTTAGAGAAAACTTCCTCTGGCTTTGGTTTCTCTTTGAATTGAGTAACTTTTCTTTCATCATCTAAACCTACGATTCCGAACCTCGTTGGGTCTTCGACTTCCCAAAGGGCGAGTGTTCCTTTCACATCCATGTTTGAATGCTGTTGTAACATATCTCCGACATTTAGAGATGAAACAATATCACCATTGAAACATGCAAATCTACCAGAAACTACATCTCTGCAATTTCCAAGAGCCCCTCCTGTACCAAGCGGCTTGTCCTCTGGAACTATTCTTACATCGAAATCAACATCTGCATTGCGAAAATACTCCTCGATTTGGTCTACTTTGTATCCGCCTGCAACGACTACCTCATCAACGAGACCGTCAGGAACTCCTTCTACAACTCTCTCGAGTAGAGTTGCGTCCAACATAGGCAGCAGCGGCTTTGGAACTTCGTTCGTCCAAGGACGTAACCGTGAACCAACGCCACCCGCAAGAACGACTACCTGCATATCTTAACCCACTACAACTTGGCTATTGAACGCATCGTGTGATGAGGGATTTGATATCGCATCATTCAAAGGTCGCCTTTTGGTCGGAGGAGTTGGAGAGAATCATGAATATCCACGAGTATCAAGGAAAAGCCCTTCTCAAAGCGGCAGGCGTACCCGTCTTAGATGGTGTACACTGTACAAGCGTAAGCCAAGCTTTGGAAGCATACGACAACCTAGGATCTAAGGTTGTAGCAGTGAAAAGTCAGATTCATGCTGGGGGAAGAGGAAAGGGTACCATGTACCATCCTGAAACCCGTGAGGAAGTTATGCAAGGAGGAGTAAAAATTGCATTTTCAAGAGAAGATGTTGAAACATATGCTTCTAACATCTTAGGTAATATTCTCGTCACAATTCAAACCGGTGAACAAGGTAAAATTGTTAACAACCTCTACATCGAATCAGGTTGTGCTATAGCACACGAATACTACCTCGCATTGCTAGTTGACAGAGAGAGCAAGGATGTACTAATCATGGCATCTACAGAGGGTGGCATGGATATTGAGGACGTTGCTCACAATACGCCTGAACTTATTCACAAAATCAACGTCGACCCTAACTCTGGACTACTTGGATTCCAAAAAAGGGATCTGGGGATGGCTCTGGGACTGTCAGGTAATGCTCTGAAATCATTCTTCAAAATGCTAGGAAAAATGTACGATATGTTCATTGCTCAAGATTGCGCAATGGTGGAAATTAATCCATTAGTCAGAACCGAAGATGATGAAATGGTCGCTCTTGACTCAAAAATCAGCTTCGATGAAAATGCTGAATTCCGTCACAAAGACTGGAGTGACCTCAGAGACTTATCTGAGGAAGAAGATGTTGAAATCAGAGCAAAAGAAACCGGATTGTCTTACGTAAAACTAGATGGCAACATTGGGTGCTTAGTCAATGGAGCAGGCCTTGCAATGGCAACGATGGACGTAATCAAATTGTACGGAGGAGAGCCTGCAAACTTCCTAGATGTTGGTGGTGGAGCTGATGAAGAACAGGTTAAGACCGCCTTCTCAATTATCCTTGAAGACCCTAACGTCAAGGGAATTCTTGTGAACATTTTTGGTGGAATCATGAGGTGTGACATCATTGCTCGGGGAGTAATCGGTGCGACAGAAGCCCTTGGATTGGATGTCCCACTCGTCGTTAGGCTAGCAGGAACAAATGTGGATGAAGGAAAGGCAATTTTGGCTGCATCTGATTTGAACATTCATCCAGCAGATGACCTAGCGGACGGTGCTCAGAAAATCGTGGCACTAATTGGAGGCGGTGAGTAAAATGGCTATTTGGATTGAAGAAGATGCTAAGGTTCTCGTACAAGGAATCACGGGAAAGCAAGGAATGTTCCACGCTGGAAAAATGGTTGAATACGGAACAAATCTAGTTGGAGGGGTTACTCCTGGCAAAGGCGGTCAAGAAGTATTAGGAGTACCGGTTTTTGATAGCATGGTTGAGGCAATTAAGAAAACTGACGCCGATGCAACTGTGATTTACGTTCCTCCGCCATTCGCCGGTGAAGCGATTATGGAAGCTGCAAACGCATTTGAAACAGTAAAGGGTGAAGGCGTGATTGTCTGTATTACAGAAGGAATTCCAACCCTTGACATGGTTAAAGCAGCAGCCTATGTTGCTAACAGAGAGAATGTTAGACTGATTGGACCAAATTGTCCAGGGATTATCACACCTGGAGAAACTGGTGGAGCAAAGTTGGGTATTATGCCCGGTCACATCCACGCAAAGGGAAGAATCGGAATTGTTTCCAAGTCAGGAACTCTGACATATGAAGCAGTTGCACAGACAATGTCAATCGATGAAGGTCAATCTACCTGTATTGGAATTGGTGGAGATCCTGTTAACGGAACAGGATTCATTGAGTGCTTGGCTGCATTTGAGGCAGACTCACAGACTGAAGCAATTGTGATGATTGGTGAAATCGGAGGTAATGCTGAGCAGGAAGCTGCAGCATGGGCCAAAGAAAACTGTTCGAAACCAATAGTGGGATTCGTTGCTGGTGCGACAGCACCACCAGGAAAGAGAATGGGTCACGCTGGAGCGATTATCTCCGGTGGCAAGGGAACTGCAGAAGAAAAATTCGCAGCATTTGAGGCTGCTGGAATTGCATGTGCAAGAGACCCAAGCGAACTTGGACAGGTTCTTCTGGAGAGCCTAAAGAAAGCCGGTCTACGCTGATTTCAGTTCGAGATTAGTGCCTGAGTTGGATTAAATCCAATTTGTGAATTCACTTTGGCGGACCACGCTTTGGACCTGGAGGTCCTCCACGTTTCGGACCGGGTGGGCCGCCGCCAGGAGGACCGCTTCGCTTTGGAGGGCCACCTGGACCACCGCCAGGAGGACCGCTGCGCTTTGGAGGTCCGCCGGGACCGCCGCCAGGAGGACCGCTTCGCTTTGGTGGCCCACCAGGGCCACCGCTAGGTGGGCCGCCGCCAGGTGGTCCACTTCTTTTTGGTGGGCCCCCACCAGGAGGGCCGCTGCGCTTTGGTGGGCCGCCGGGTCCACCGCTTGGTGGACCACCGCCTGGTGGACCGCTGCGCTTTGGTGGACCACCTGAAGATGGTCCGCCTCTAGAAGGTCCGGGTGGACCGCCGGAGCGTGATGGACCAGGAGGACCTCCACGAGATGGTCCTGCTGGACCACCTCTTGATGGACCAGGTGGGCCACCTCCTCGTGCAGGAGGTGTGCTGACTGGTTCTTCGTCTTCGTCTTCGAATAATGCACCACAGTGAGGGCACTCGGAGTCTGATTCCTTAACGAGACCGTCACAGACCTCACAAGCGAACATCTCCTCATCTGATTCTTCGGCTGATGCATCGATTTCAGCACCGATTTTTTCCACGGCGCCGTCTTTTGACCTGAATAGATTGATTTCCACTACTGCATCTAAGCCCTTGAGAGCCACTTCTGTAGAAATTGCATGTTCGAATGCCGAAGACAGATCTTCTGGAGTATCCAAAACTCTTCCATCATCGATGTAAGTTACATTTACTGTCAGTACTCCAGCTTCAAATTTTGTTTGTGGCGTATCTACAGCTACGCCCCTTTTGCGAGCCACCCTGCGAACTGCAACCTCTGACATTCGCTTGAATAGTGCGTCGTTTCCTGAATCATCCTTACCTGAACCGATAGCGTTAGCCAAAAACTCCGCTGTGGTTGTTTCTTCTTGACCTTTCAAATGGGAAGGTAGGTCGCCTCCGATTGAAGTTAGGACGTTAGCAGCAGATTGCTGGTTCATTTGGAGCCATTGGCTCCGTCTTTCATTCTTGACTGCTCGCTCAGCTTCTGCGATTCTGTTTACCATAGCATCAGTCGGAGATAAGGCTGGATTGTTTGAAACCGCAGTACCTCCAACCCGTGAGCCAATTTCCCCAACTTGCGTGTTTGGCCCAACACCACTCGCTAGAGAAGGCCCTTTTGCAGATGGTGGCATGTCACCACGAGCTCCGCCAATATTTGGTGGACTCTGACCTGGTAAAGGCGTAACATTTGATTGAGGCATGTTTTGATTCAATGGAGGAAGTGGCTGAACCGGCGGGAGTCCCGCATTGTTTGGAGGCATACCCAAATTCGGTGCGATTTGACTCATTAGGTCAGGCATCATGCCTGGAGGCATGCCTTGATTTGACATTCCTTGCATATTTTGGTTCATCACGGCCTCGCCAGATACTACGCCGAAGTTACGCCCTCCGCTTACATCTTGGCCACCAAGGCCGACTCCACCCATACCGGGTAGCCCGCCTGCACGACTCATCTCTTGTCGAGCACCACATTCGGGACAGAATATACTGTCATCGGGTATCTCTTCAACACAAGAGCCGCACTGCAAATCTATCCCCTCATTCACTGGCTGTGTTAGTTCAAAATAAAGTCTTGCTATTAAATCCCACAAAAATGAGTTCGATTTATGGATAGATTTTGATAAAACACCTCCTAAATCCTCCAAATATTGGGGTGTCAACATACCACATTCTGAAAAACCAAGAAGCCCTCGGATAATCAGAGGAGTGAGAATGGCAGTACTCGTTAATGCAAAGATAGACTCTTTGTTGGAAGCTACATCTAGATCATTCTATCCCACTTTGAAGTATCTCCCAAAAAAGATTCGCGGGCAAATAGGCTTGCTATACCTTCTTGCAAGAGTAGCAGATACCATAGCGGATTCAAAAGAAGGGGAAACTGAAGAATTGAAGCGTTTGCTCAGCCAATACAATGATGTTGCACAAGGAAGGTCTGATACATTACCGGACTTCAATGAAATCGCAGAAATACAAGACAACGAAAGCGAGTCTGAACTACTGAGAAATGTACCGGATGTTATCGAAGGCCTACAGGAATATTCAGAGGCAGATAGAGAGAGAATGCTCGAATGTCTAGAGACGATTGTTGGCGGCCAAATATTGGATTTAGATCGATTTGGCGTGGCAAAAGAAGGCGGAGAGATTTCGGCATTAGTAAACAATCAAGAGATGGATGATTATACCTATAGAGTGGCTGGCTGCGTTGGAGTCTTCTGGACTAAAATGTCGCTCTCCCACTTAATATCTCTAGGCAGATACAAAGAGGAAGAACTCTTTGCAAAGGGAATAAGATTCGGAAAGGCATTGCAGATGATCAATATCCTAAGAGACATTCCTGAGGACTTGAGGTTTGGCAGATGTTACATACCAAAAGAAGCTCTTGGTAGGCATGATTTGACACCTGAGGATTTACTGAATAAGGGTAACATCGACAAATTTAGGCCTCTGTATGATGAGTATCTGGACATCACTAATGGCCACTTGGATGCAGCAGTGGAGTACATCAAAATGCTACCTGAAACACAATTTAGACTGAAAGCTTCTTGCATGCTTCCAGTCTTAATTGGACAAAGAACTGTAACTCTACTCCGAGAAGGAAACATCCTCGACTCTGCTGATAGAATTAAGGTAACCAGGGATGAGATAAAATCATACGCGAAAAAACTCTTGAGAGCGTTAGTTATTCCAGGCGGGGTAAAGAGGCTACTAGAAAAGAATAAAGATACTCCAAAAGACGATTAGTAATCTTTGCAAGTATCCACCTACTTACACTTGAAAGTTCAACATTTGATACTAACTTTCCAATCAAATCATGTCTCTAATTAAGGAAAATTTGACTTTTCATCTAACTCTACACGCTGGTAAATGGAAATCTCGCAGCGCCCGTAGGGCGTGTTGTGCAAATTACCACCATGCTGATAAGTGATGGACGAGACATCGAAGACGAGCGCCATGCTAGAACGCCGGAAACCTCTCGATTTGTTGTTCCCACTCAAGGGTGGAGCATCGAACGAAGTTGGTGTTCGAAAAGAGAGCATGACGGCTGCCCAGAGACTACGTGCTGCTGTCAATTTAACAGCAGATGCTGTGAAAGCTGTTAGCCTAACTGCAATGGAGGCTCTTCGAGAAGGTGCAGCATTCATCGGAATTGTAGGCGAACAAGACGAACTAATCGACCCGTTTCAGCATTTAGATGCACCAATATGGGCTAGAGACCCTCCTGCTGAGTTGCTCAAATTGGCTTACTCTTACTGTGAAGAATTGACTATGAGAGAAGCAGGAAACTTCTATCATTCTTTCAAATATCTACCAGAAGAACAGAGATCGGCAATGTGTGCAGTCTATGCATTTTGCAGAAGAGCTGACGACATTGCTGACGGAGACTGGCAAGACAGATTCCCTGGCTCGAAGGGTGAGATGGACCCAGAGGCCGTCGCCTACAGAGAAGAACTTGAGAGTCTGCAAAACAAGGACACAATCCTTCAAGAAGACCTCTATCTCGAGAAGATAACTCAATTATTCTTCTTCAGAAAGAAACTATCAACCTGTTATTCTGAAACCAGTAGCACAGACCCTGTGTTCCTTGCTTTGAAGGACACTGTCAAGAGATACAACATCCCAAGAAGCGTTTTCGACGACCTAATCACAGGGATGGAAGACGACCTCTACAACAACCGTTATCGCACATTCGATGAACTCTACGTTTACTGCTACAGGGTTGCTTCTGTCGTTGGCCTAATGTGCATAGAAATCTATGGTTACGACGACCCAAGAGCACGAAAGTTCGCCGAATCTTGGGGAATATTCATGCAACTCACAAATGTACTGAGAGATGTTGGAGAAGATATCCAAAGAAACAGAGTATACCTTCCCCTTGATGAACTCGAGTCCAACGGCTTAACAGAGGCTGAACTAAATGGTGACGTAGTTCTAAACACTACATGGGAGCCATATATTCATCACTACGCAAAGAGAGCTAGGACCTACCTAGCCGAAGCAAAGCAACTCCTCCCTCTTCTACCCCGCAGAACAAGATACTCTCCTGCTGCCATGATTGCTTTCTATGATAAAATCCTAAAACAGATAGAAAGGCAACAGGGAGATGTTTTCACAAAGCGTGTGAAATTGAACAAATTCCAAAAGTTGACACTAGCGGCTGCAGTCTATCTCAGACACCGCTTTATCCCAGGTTGGCTAAATCCTGTCTGGACTGGTTTTTCCAAATTAGGTCTCCTACCAGACGTTTGATTGGGGGTATTAGGCATGGAAATGCCATCTAAGCGGTACGTTGCGTTGATGGTTTTTGGTGGTTTTCTACTTGCACTACTGGAGCCAATTGTTCTCTTGCTGATGGGCGATGATTTGGGAGGAGCGTTCTGGCCAATGGCAAAACGTTCACTTGATTGGACGTACTTTTTGAGAGATAACCGCACACTGGTTTTTGCATTCTTTATCCTTGCAGTTCCCCTCTCTTATGTGCGGTCTAGAAGTGCAAGTAATCTGGAGAAGTCAATATTTGTGGTATTTACTGGATTCATCATAGGATTACTGGGGATTTTTTCCCTATTGAATTGGGCCTACTATAGAGATGCATTTCTTTTACTACCCACAACTTATGGATTCTTACTGCTTTGTAGTGCTCTAATTATTCGTGGCATACCAGACAATCCATTCAGCAGTGAAGAAGGTAGAGTAGAGAAAATCTCTCACATCTTTGTGGTAATTCTAGCAGTTTGGTTGATTTCACCGGGATTATCGTCGATGGCAGGGTTAACACCATCGCCTCCAAAACTTCAGATTGAAGACGGTCAATATCAAGTTTCGATCAACAGTTACGAATATCCTATGCCTGAAGAGGTTTCTAGCATCCAAGGAGATTATGAAGAGGACGTTGCGTTTTCAGTTTACATAGCAATCCCTGAGGATTATGATGACGACATGCCACTAGCAATTTTGCTGCATGGGTTCGCTAATCCTTTCTTTGAATCTTACACTGATTGGGCCGAAGAATTGGCATCTAGAGGAGTAGCAGTTGCTTACATCCAGTACCCATCAGACGTAATGCCTCCTGGCCATGATACGTTTGATTTACACGAAGAGGATGGTATGTCAAACCACCCATATCACGTTCCAAGGGCAATCGCAATAAATGCCGCCCTCGAATTCATGGTAACACTACTTCCAGATAATGTTGACCAAGATTACCTAATGGTTGCGGGACATAGTCTCGGTGCAGGATATTCCTTCCTTGCTTTAGACTGGGCTCTGGGGAATGACTGGGGGAGTGAAGCACTATTCGTCAGCCTCGAAGCACCATATGCAAGACCAGTACAGGAACATCTTCAATTCAATGTAACAAGATTACCTGAAAATTTCCTAGCACATATTGCGATAAGTGAGGATGATATGAGCGTGAACGAATGTTTCGGTGTTCACCATCAGAGTATACTAGGAGATGGTGCTTTGTTAATTGAGGTCCCAAGTGACAGATATGGATTCCCTAGATTGGTTGCAAGTCATTACTTACAAGCGACAGAAGCACATGACGACTTAGCAGATTGGGGATTCTACAGACGTGTAGTTAGCCAAGCTAACTGGTTGGTTGCTAGTGCACTAAATGATACTGTTAGCGAATCAAAATGGAGAACTGAGTTAATTGATTCCGAAAACTTACGATACATGGGTGAGTGGTCTGACGGGAAAGAAGTGGAACCACTGCGAACTTGGAATAACGCAATGAACAGTGATAGATTTAGTCACTGCGCTGACTGGACCGGTCCGTAATCAAGCGTTTCGTGTGAATGCTTGTATCCCGGTAATGTATCTTCCCAGAATTAGGTTGTGAATATCGTGGGTACCTTCGTAGGTTTTCACTGATTCTAGGTTAGCCATGTGGCGCATTACTGGATATTCGTCCAGGATTCCGTTTGCACCGTGAATATCTCTAGCAACTCTTGCAATCTCTAGAGCAATGTCGACATTATTCATCTTTGCTAGGCTAATCTGTTCATTGAACCATGTTCCATCATCCTTCTTTCTTCCTAGGTGATAAGCGAGGAGTTGTCCCTTTGTGATCTCTCTGAGCATCCATGCTAGTTTGTTTTGTACCAACTGGTAGGAAGCAATTGGGTGGTCGAATTGAATTCTAGATAGTGCGTAGGTCTTAGCAGAATGGAAACATGCCATAGCAGAACCGAGTGCACCCCAAGAGATTCCGAATCTAGCATTGTTCAAGCAAGAGAATGGACCTCTTAGACCCTTGACTCCTGGTAGGATTCTATCCTTAGGAATCTTACAATCTTGGAATACTAGTTCGCTTGTAACGCTTGCTTTCAATGAGTGCTTTCCTTTCATTTCCGGAGCACTAAACCCTTCGTCACCTTTCTCTACAATAAAACCACGAATCACTCCATCTAATTTTGCCCATACGATTGCTACATCTGCGATGGTACCATTGGTAATCCACATCTTTGCTCCGTTGAGCAGGTAATGGTCGCCCATATCCTCGGCTTTAGTAATCATATCACCCGGGTTTGAACCGTAATCTGGCTCGGTGAGTCCGAAGCATCCAATCCATTCACCAGACGTCATCTTCGGCAGGTAGCGTTGCTTTTGTTCTTCGCTTCCGAAGTCCCAGATTGGATACATTGCTAGTGAACCTTGTACACTGGCAAATGAACGTAGACCAGAGTCTCCTCTCTCCAATTCTTGGCAGATTAATCCATATGCTACGTAAGAAAGCCCTGGGCAGTCATAGCCCTTGAGAGGAGCTCCTAAAACTCCCATTTCTCCAAGGGCGACACGCCATTCGTCAGGGAAAACTCCCTCTTCACAAGCGTGCTCGATTTTTGGAAGAACTTCTTCATCGACCCAATCCCTTACCATATCACGAATCATTATCTCTTCTTCAGTCAACAGTGACTCGATATCATAGAAGTCTAGACCCTCAAATGGCTCCATGCTTGTATGCGGTACAAAGAGACACATGAAGGTTGGGTAATTATTTCTCACCCGATTTATTACGCTTGAACAAATTTGCATATTTTTTCTGTAGCCAAGGGCTATTCCAATAGATTAGACCGATGAATACTCCGGGCACACACAGAGCCACTAAAATCACCAAAAAGTATGGAACATCACCATCGTCTACCTCATTAGCTGGCTCAAAGGAAACTATCCTACCTTGGCTGGTTACAAGGTAACCAGAGTACTCTGAGTTTTCCCAGGCAAACGCATAACTATCCCCTCCTAGAAGGACATCTTCCTCAGATGCGTTATCATTTGAAAACATCAAAAATGCATCTTCTGTATACTGATTCCATCTTGCCATCCCAAGAGGTGCAAGTGAAATTATGGTTGAGGAATCTGCGGCTGTATTATCCCCGATTAAATCCCCATCCAGTTGCCCAAGAATGATTATTGGCCCTAGTGTTGATTTAGTAGAGTCAATGATATCTATCTCTATTGGAGCGGTTTTCATTCCGCTTGCAAACCCAGTGCAGGAATTCATAGTAGGATCCTCACATCCAATTCCAACCCATGTATGGAATCTTGAATTAGAAATCCAAGTTACTGTATCTGCTTGATCGATTACTGCAATTCCATCGTTTAGAGTGCCAAGCACACAGATATTTTTGTTCTTCAAGCAGTCAATATCTGTTATCCTAGATGATGCTTCATCATTTAGCAGAGTAAATGTGTCAGCATAGTATTTCCAAATTTGTCCATCATCTGTGCCCAAATATGCAACAGAAGACCCTGCGGTAAAATGGACCGCATTGATGTTTTTACCTGCCATTGATGCTGAGCCCTGTGCTTCTCCCAAAGCATAGTTTGACGAGTTGTATCTGAGGACTGTGCCGCCACTACCAACTAAAAGAGCGCTTTTTCCTCCGGGGTGCCAGCCAACAGCTTTGAGTGAATTTGTTGTTTCATTTTCCAGTCTTACATCTGTCGATTCATCATCAGCATTTTCAGCAGACAATAGGTGAGCATAACCGTCTTCTCCGTATATCAGAACCTGTGTTCCGTCTGGAGAAATTTCTCCACCGTTGATTCCCAGGTCAAAATTAGTCAACTTTCTCTCAATAGTGATGTCCACAGTTCTTTCTGGCTCAGAAGCGGATGCGGCTAGAGGCAAAAGTACCAGCACCGTCAGGAAAAGAGCCAACCTGCGCATGTACTGGGGAAAGCGTAGTGCCCAAAAAGGGGTCGCTTGGCATATCTGTGGAAAGGTAGTCCTTATTTCCTAAATTGATTTGGCGAACACATGGAGAGATTCGAAGTCAAGCGTGGCGTAATCAAGTCGATGGGTGGCAATGCAGGTTTAGCAAAGTTAGCAACTCAACATTTCAACGATGTTGAAGTAAATGCAGATGGTGTGTTTACCGCATCATTCGCAATTCTTACCAGCGTTACAGCAGAATACACCGATGACGGAAAACTACAGGTCGATGTCGAGCAGATGAAAGGCGACGACCTCTCAACCTTCCTTTCCCAAGATGGAGGAAGAGAAAAGGCAATGCAATCTCGCCAAAGATGGTCTATGTTCCTAGACGAAGCGACTGGATATTCAGCAAAGCAGCGTGGAGACAAAGCAAAGGAGCAAGCCAAGAAATTCTCAAAGGCTCGCTCAGCGATAAAGATGGCACACAAGTCTATCGAAATGTCTTCTACAGTAACTCAAGAAACCATTGACAAGGCGCATGAAATGATTGCTGAGTTAGAGAAGATGATGGAAGAAGGCACAGCGCCTTCCGAAGGAAGAGTCAAGAAACTTAACGACCTTCTTTGAGGTGGTATTCTGCTTACAAGAGAGAGTCTTATCGAGAGATGCCCTAGAGTGGCGGAACTTGATGATTCATCTTTTGAACGTCTGAAACTAATGATTGAGTTTGTCGATGAATCTGTTGGAATAGAACACCTAGTAAACTGCTTAGCAGATGGCACATCTGCTGGTGGAGATGGAGTTATACGCTGTTATGTCGGGTTTGAACCATCAGGAAAAGCTCACATCGGTTGGAAAGTGATTTCCCTTCAAATGAAAAGAATGCTTGACTCCGGAGCAAATGTTTTGATTTTCTTAGCGGATTGGCACGCCTGGGTAAACGACAAGTTCTCGGGTGTAATGGAAGATATCCAGACTACTGCAACATACATGGAAGAAACTTTCAGAGCACTCCTTGGAAATCCTCCCGAGGGGGAAGGACCTGGTGAACTGAGATTTTTGTGGGCTTCTAGCATAATGGATTCAGGGGATTATTGGGCAAGAGTATTGCGTTGCTCAAAAAACATGAGCCTGTCAAGAGTACGTAGAACCTTCTCGATAATGGGTAGGTCTGAAGATTCCTCCGATGGAGACCTTTCTAGGTTTTATTACCCAGCTTTACAGGCCGCTGATATTTTCGAGATGGACATCGATGTCGCAATCGGTGGCATGGACCAAAGAAAGGCACACATGTACATGAGAGACGTGGCCGATAGGTGGGGCTGGTACAAGGCAACTTGCCTGCATACTCCGATCATATCTGGGCTAAAATCATCAGGAGCAAGAATGGAATCTTTCGACCATAAAATGAGTAAATCAGACCCCAGTGGTGCCATTCTCTTGCACGATGATGAGAAGAAGTTGGCAAAGAAAATGCGCAAGGCATTCTTGGACCCCGAACAACATGATTCTCCTGTCTACGAATTGATTGAGCACATCATTTTACCAGAATTCGGAGAAGTCGTTGTAACTCCAAAACCCGAATTCGGAGAACCGAGTACTTGGACCGACCTTGATTCATTCAGAAACGCAGTTGCTGATGGAACCCTACACCCATTCGATGCAAAAATGGGTGTTGCTGCGGGCCTGTCTCGTGGTTTGGCAGTAGTTTCGAATTACTTCGAAGCAAACCCAGACACTCTTGAGCGCGTGAATCAACTAACCAAGTGAATAGACAAGGTTCATCAACGGGTTTTTTGTGGAGCCAAACAACCCCAAAGGGGTTGAGTGATTGTTATGCCGAATATCGTGGTTCTAGTAAAGCGCGTCCCAGATACCAATGCAAGAATTGTTGTCAGTGGAGACAGAGTCGACTTGTCAGCCGTCAAGTGGGTAATCAGCCCGTATGATGAATTCGCAATCGAGACTGCTCTACAGCACAAAGAGGCTGCTGGCGGAACTGTAACCGCTCTTACTCTAGGTCCTTCAGATGCCGACAAAGTTCTCAAGGATGCCAAGGCAATTGGTGTGGATGAAATCGTTAGAGTATGGAACGATTCATGGACTGAACTAGATTCAAACGGAATTCAATCCGCCCTCGCTCAGGCGGTAACTGGCCTGGGAGCAGAAGTGGTATACTGTGGCAAGACTGCTGCAGACACCGGAGCTGGATCTACAGGACCGGGTGTCGCTGAGAGATTAGGCTGGGCAAGCGTTTCTAACATCACCGATGCATCATTCGAAGGTGGAATAACCGTAACATCCCCTGTTGAGGGAGGCTCTGCAAGAGTCTCTGTTTCCGGAAATGCAGTTATCTCCTGTGACAAAGGAGGCATGAAGGTTCGAAAGCCAAACGTAAAGGGTATCATGATGGCAAAGAGAGCACAGGTAAACGTAGTGACAGCAGACGCACCAGCATCTACAGTATCCATTGTCTCACAAACTCCTCCACCAGCAAAACCTGCAGGAAAGAAATTCGAAGGCGCTTCTTCTGCTGAAGAAGTTGCTAGACTACTGAGGGATGAGGCAAACGTAATTTGAGGTGAATAAAATGTCAGAGAGTGTAATTATCGCAGAAATAAACAAAGGCACAGTAGCAGGGGTTACCGCTGAATTAGTCAGCGCAGCACTGGCTCTAGGAACAACACCTACAATCGTAGTACCATGCACAGATGCATCAATTGCTGACGGGGCTGGGTTTGAAGGTGTAAGCAAAACAATCGCAATCAAGGGTGACTGTTTCACAAACTATGATGCTGCATCTTGGGCAGCAGCAATCGATGCTGCTGCTCCATCTGGAATCATAATAGCTTCAGCAACCCCTCAATCGAAGGACGTTGCTGCTAGAGTTGCAGCAAGAAGAGGGCTTTCAATCGTACAAGACGTTGTGGCAATTGACGGAATGAATCTAACCAGTCCAATCTACTCAGGTAAAGCAATGCAAACTGTTTCATTATCGGGAGACGCTGCAATCTCCGTAAGAGCAAATGTGTTCCCAGCAGCCGCCGCTAGCGCTGCTGATGTCTCAGTAGTAGACCAATCCGGCGACGTTTCAACAGCAGTGCAGGAGATAATTGCTCGTGCATCTGCTAGGCTTGATGTATCTGAAGCAAACATAATCATTTCAGGTGGAAGAGGAATGGGCAGTCCCGATAACTTCTCTCATCTTGAAAAGATTGCAGACACCTTAGGTGCAGCAGTTGGAGCTTCAAGAGCGGCAGTAGACACATGGGACGAAATCCCACACTCCATGCAGGTTGGCCAAACTGGAAAGACTGTGAACCCTAATCTCTACATTGCTGTCGGAATTTCAGGAGCTATTCAGCATCTTGCCGGCATGCGCTCTTCGAAATACATCGTCGCTGTAAACAAAGACGCTGATGCACCAATCTTTGCTCACGCAGATTATGGAATCGTTGCAACTTGGGAAGAAGCACTACCTGTACTGGAGTCAGCCTTCTCATCAAT
The DNA here is from genome assembly GCA_036160735.1 of Thermoplasmatota archaeon. Classification (GTDB taxonomy): domain Archaea; phylum Thermoplasmatota; class Poseidoniia; order Poseidoniales; family Poseidoniaceae; genus MGIIa-K1. The sequence continues at coordinate 1,470 of JAYYDR010000035.1, read as the reverse complement.
GATGGCTTGATTATAACCAGGCGCCTCTGCCCCTGTAACCGTCGTTCAAAAACGGATTGGTTTGTTTTTCATGTCCAATTGTTGTAAGCGGGCCATGCCCGGGGTGAACCACAGTATCTTCATCCAATGGCCATAATCTCTCCCTAATCATCCTAAGAAGCAGATCTAAATCTCCTCCTGAGTTTGGTAAATCTGTTCTGCCAATTGAACCCTGAAACAATGTATCACCTGCGAAAAGATGGTCTGGTCCATCATCCACAATTAACCTCAAACAGCATCCACCAAGTGTGTGACCCGGAGTATGCAATATCTCAAATTCCATCCCTCCAAATGTGTGAAAATCACCATGTTCCCACGTATTTTCTGCAACAGCCGGCTCAGGTAGAGAGATTCCATAGCGACGTGCTGATTGTTGTGCTAAACTCTGTAGAAAGAAATCATCCTCATGCAACCACCAATCAAGACTGTAGTGCTCTTTGAGGTAGGGTATGTGTCCGCTATGATCGAAATGGGCATGAGTGTTAATCAAAGCTACAACCTTTCTTTCCCCTTCATAAATTCCAATCTCGTGGTCTGGTTCACCAACACCTGAATCTATCCATTCAACGATTCGGTTTGAATCTCCGCCGCCGTCAATTATCACAGTCTCGCCATTAACAGGATTTGTAACAACACTACACCTTTGCTGAAGAGCTGTAACAAAAAAGTGAGCGATATTTGGAGAGAGTACCATGTCATTCAATCCTCACATCTATAGAGTCTGAAGACCAACGACCATCCCTGTCCTTTATTCTCAATTCCAGTCGGTGATTACCTCGATTTAATTTGACTCGAACAGCAGGGGTATTAGCAATCTCTTTTCCACTGTCATCTACCCAGGACCATGTCTCTATTCTTTCTTGAGGGTCTTCGGTATTTCTCCCATCAAGAGTAACTATTGCGGTTCCATTTTCGTCAGCCTCGATAGATTGGTCTCCACCAGCGTCAGGTTTGGGAGCGATTATTTCCTCAGCATCTAATGACAGTGCAAGCATCAAATCCTCTTCTTCTGTGACGGATTCTTCGATTTCGATTTCATCGTTTAGAGCTTCCAATAAGTTGCCGGTATCACTCAGTTGGCTGGCTTCTATTCCGGCTAATTCCTCAATAGTTTCCGTATTTGCATACAATTTGTCAGCATCAATTTCAATCGCAGGTGCTTTTCCCCAATCGTCGATTGCACTCGATTCTTCAACAAGGGGGGTTGGCTCAGAAGTAGAATCGATCAATACTACTGGTTCAGAATCAGTATAATCGTTCTGATCGCTTCCTGCGATTAGAACGGCTGTCCCTTCACGGTTGGCTGATACGTACTCAACCATTCCTTGGGTTTCAACCGACCATTGTATACCATCTGAGTTAACCATGTGCAGGTGGAACCAGGAACAAACTAGTGCATGTTCACCCATGTCGACAATTGTATGTGCAGGG
>JAYYDR010000034.1:0-9427 GCA_036160735.1 Thermoplasmatota archaeon | reverse complement strand
CTGTGCGTGCACTCTGTGGATTCTAGGCCTCTGTTTTGGGAAGAGGTCGTCCTCGAGTATGTCGGCCCGGGGGTCTCTCGCCATGTGCCGTTCTTGTCACGGAGGGATTTGAAGCCTCGCGCGGAAGCATTCTTTTCTATCGAGGAATAGGAGGTTGTATGGCGATGCCACGCAGAGCGATGAAAGATTTGGGCTTCCAAGCCTGCTGTCTGCGTTGTGATGCGAAAGATGTTGCTGGAAGTGCGAGGTGTAGAAGTTGCATTTCGCACCACACAAAGGTACGTGACCAGATTGCGAAAGCCCCACAGTCTGATGAATTATTCCAATTAGCAAGAGAGTTACTAACCATGGCTGCTAATCCAAACAGGTATGACCATGACGATGTTCATGGTCCAGCCTTAATCCAACAGCAAAGGCTAGCAAATTCAATGACTGAAGCAAAGGAATTACCTACGAGTGAGGATATTGAGCAAATATTTGTAAAACAGGCTCAGAAGAAGAAGGAGAATATTGTACAATCTATAGGGAATCAAAATCCTTGGAAAGATGAGTTGCCGCCAGAAGAAATTTTAGAACAAATGGCAGAGTCACTAGAGGTCGAAGATTTCTCACACGGGGCACGTACGATTCCTAGTCGGCCCATAGCCGCAGTAGACCGATCAGACCGCCTTGGAGAGGATAGGAAGATGAGCGACAAAATAGTCGCAGAGAGAGTTGCTTCAGATGCTCCTGAACCACTGAGAGAGATTGTTGAGTCTGCAACTATTGCTGAAAGAGAGAGAGATAGAAAGGAATGGGAATCTGCTCAATCTGAAGTTTCAGAATTATTAGATGATGATTTAGACCTATAGTCTTATCAAGCAATAATTAGTATAATCGCTTCACTTTTATCAGATAGCGATTTTGATTGGTTTTCAACTCTCACAGCCTTCAAGGGTATAACTTACTCTTGTTGTTCCCTTACCTTTGTTTTTCTTGCCTAGGAATTCCATTTTCCCTATTTCCCCAAGAGCCCGTACATGGGTTCCTGCACAAGGGCAGAGATCGATATTGTCACCTATTCTAATCACCCTTAGTTGCTTTACTGAAATAGGTAATAGGTCCATATTTGTCCTTTCTGGAGGCATAATTGCATTGATTTCTTCTCTTGTCATGATGCAATCGGTTACATTGAGATTTGATTCAACCATTTCGTTAGCTCTATGGAATAAATCTTCTATCATTTCTTCGCTGAACTTTACAGGGTTGAAATCTATTCGTGAGCGATCTGCGTGAATCTGGTTACCTACTGTTCTGGCACCATCATATAACTCGTAAACTAAGCCACTAACAAGGTGTTGAGCTGTGTGCATTCGCATATGCGCATGCCTTCTATCCCAGTCAATTTCTCCTTCGACAATGTCGCCCACAGACAGTCCGTGGTCATCTCCAACAAAGTGTTGAACATCGCCACGTCCCCTTACTTCGGTCACCGAGAGTTTTCCTCCATCCCAAACCAGTGTTCCTGTATCCCAATTTTGGCCGCCTCCAAGTGGATAGAACAGTGTTTGGTCTAGTGTGACAGAGTTTTCACCAACTGCGGTAACCTCTGCTGTGAAATCCTTAAGATAGCACGCGTCGATGCTCTCCATGTACAATTTCTTGGACGCCATGTTAGTATGACGTGAGGTTGTTTCTCAAAGGTTTGCTTTTGCATAATCTACAGCGTTTCTGAAAATTTGCATTGCATCTGTTAGCAATTCGTCGCTAACCTCTCCCCTAGTGTGATGCGGGTGAAGGAATGTTGCATATGCTGCTTCAGGGTGAGGCATTAGACCGAATACAAGTCCGGTTGGGTCGCAAATTCCTGCAATGTTCCTAATGCTGCCATTTGGGCAAATTGGGAACGGTAGTGAATCATCCGTCATTCCTTTTCCTGGCTCTGTACTGGGGTCAACGTAACGTGTAACGATCTGGTTATTTTGGTCTAAGTTATCCAAATCGGTTGTTAAAGGCATGACAAACCTACCTTCTCCGTGCCTTACAGGGCATTCGATTCTAGTAATTCCCTTCGTCCATATGCATGGGCTTTCAGGGTCAAACTCCAGAGTTACCCACCTGTCTTCATATCGTCCGCTATTGTTCAGGGTAAGACTCGCTCTCTGCTCAAAATCTGGCACTTCTCTTCCAGGCAGAAGTCCTGTCTTTACAAGTACTTGGAATCCATTGCAAATACCGATGATTGGTTTTCCTGCTGATACGAATGCGGATAATTGCTCACGCATTGCGAATCTCATTCTGTTTCCTAGAAGTCTTCCAGAACCCAAGTGGTCACCGAAAGAAAATCCTCCTGGAACTGCCAAGATATGGAATTCTGAAAGATCTCTGTCTCCGTTTACAAAGCGGTTAACGTGCACTCTTTCGCTAGTTGCTCCGGCCAGTTCGAATACTGCCGCAGTCTCTCTATCACAGTTTATTCCAAATCCGAAAAGGATTGCTACCTTCACATCCTCGGCCATTACTGAACGCCTCCTGTCATGTCGAGGCTCCCTTTCCAAGCTGCGACCATGTCATCAACACTGGATTCGATGATTAAATCATCTCCATCCCAAACGCTCAGTGTGTCACTATCGGTAACTTCTCCCATGTATGTCAAGGAATGTCCTTTCATCATCGAAAGGAATTCTTCACGATTGTTCTGCTTAACTCCGACTAGAATCCTTCCAAGCGATTCTCCCCATAGTCTGCCCCATAGGTCGGCTTCACCTGGGCCATCAACATCTATTGCGGCACCACATCTACCGCCGATGCACATTTCAGCAATCGCAACGGCTACGCCGCCTTCACTACAATCGTGTGCTGTTCTGACGATTCCGGCTTGTATAGCTCCAGTAAGCGCCTTGTACGCAGCGAGGTTCTTTTCTGGCTCAGGTAGTCTAGGAACTTCGCCACCTATTCCTTCAGACTCTCCTGCTTCGGTTAGCATGTAGGAAATTTCACTCGCTCCAAGTTCTTGTTTTGATTCTCCAACTAAGTACAAACTCTCGCCAGGCTTGAGGTCAGAAGTTGTTGTGTATCGAACGTCGTGATGGTTACCAAATAGCGAGAATAGTAGTGTTGGTGGAATTGAAATCTTATTCTCACCTGTTCCATAGTCGTTCTTCATCGAGTCTTTTCCTGAAATGCATGGAACAAAGTATGCTCTGCAGATTCTTTCTAATTCACGATTTGCACGAACTAATTGTGCAAGCTTAAATTTCCCATCTGGAGTTTTCTTGCTCTCGATTGGGTCTGGCCAGCAGAAGTTGTCCAATCCCGCAATCTTGGAAAGATCTACACCTGTACAAACCGCGTTTCTTACCGCTTCATCGACCGCTGCTGCAGCCATTGCTCCCGCATCGATATCGCTGTACCTTGGTGAAATACCGTTTGATACAACCAGTCCGTGTGTAGAACCGTGGACTGGTGCAAGAAGTCCAGCGTCTCCAGGACCGTCTCTCTCAACACCGACAAATGGTTTGATTGCGGTTTGTGCGATGACCTCGTGGTCATATTGGCGAACCCATGTTTCCTTGCTCGCAATATTTGGTCGTGATAACATTCTGAGAAGTAGAGCTGAGTGATTGGAACCGCTTGGCGGGGTGAATTCTGGGTTGTTTGGAGGACTCCATTCGCTTTCTAATCGCAATTGTGGAACCCCATCATGTAGGAATTCGATTGGTAGTGATGCCACCGTGTCTTCACCATGAACAACGTGGAACTGTCCTGTATCGGTGAAATCTGCAACCCATGTTGCTTCTACTTCGTGCAGGTCTGCAAGGGCTTCAAATGCGGCTACATCACTCTCTCGTACTGCAACGGTCATCCTTTCTTGGGATTCAGAGACCAAAATTTCCCAAGATGAAAGGCCTTCTTGTTTTAATGGAACTTTTCCTAGGTCAATACGGCAACCATTCGTATATTCTGCCATCTCACCGATGCTTGACGAAAGTCCTCCTGCTCCGTTATCTGTGATACAAGTGATGAGTCCTGCATCCCTTGCTTCAAGGATCATGTCAAGCATTTTTTTCTGCGTGATTGGGTCGCCGATTTGTACTGCACTAGAGGGAGATTCTTCGGTCAATTCTAGTGAGGAAAATGTTGCACCGTGAATTCCATCGTAACCAACTCTTCCACCAACCATGTAGACTCTATCGCCTGCTTCTGGATTCTTCACGTGAGATTCTCTTCCATCGGGGAGTTTTCTTGGCATCATACCGATTGTACCACAATATACCAATGGCTTTCCAATATACCTATCATCGAAAACAATCGCACCGTTTACGGTTGGAATACCGCTTTCATTACCGCCGACTCTTACTCCAGCGTGAACTCCTCTCAGTACTCTAGATGGATGGAATAGATTCTCAGGAAGGTCTCCTTCCCAATCTGGTGGTCCAAAGCAGAATACGTCGGTATTAGCGATAGGTCTTGCACCTAGTCCGGTACCTAGGATATCTCTATTCACGCCCACAATTCCAGTCATCGCGCCACCGTAAGGGTCCAATGCACTCGGTGAATTGTGAGTCTCTGCCTTCATACACATAGACCATTCATCATCCCATGCAATTACTCCTGAATTGTCGTGGAAAACAGAAAGTAACCAATCAACCTCGTCTTTCATTTCCAAAGTTGGTTTCATGATATGAGTCTTGAACAGAGAGTCGATCTCTGTATCCTCGCCAGTTTCTTTATCCACGTGATGAATATGTGCTGCGAATATTTTGTGCTTACAGTGCTCCGACCATGTTTGAGCTAAGCACTCTAATTCTACATCAGTAGGCGCATTCTCTGGTAAACCAAGAGATGCTCTTGATGACTGAACTTCGGGGTCTCTGTAGTGCGCTTGGATAGTTTGCATTTCTTCCAGGTTCAGAGCCAGAAGTCCTTCCTCTGACAATTTCATCAATTCCTCATCTGAGACCTCTAAGTCAACTGTAGCCGGTGGGGCATAATTGCTTGGTGTGATTGGAGTGTATTCTATAGTCGGGAAATCTTCACCCTTCACCGAATAAAGAGCCCTTTCGATTAACCCGTTGTGCAATTGCTTTGCCAGCCATTCTATTTCCACTCCTTCGGGCACACCTTCGAAGGCATAGGTAAGGTAAGTCGATACCCTTGCGTCGTCTCCAGCATTCGGGAAAATGGTTCTGAAACCATCTAGTGCAGCCTTTCCAGGATTATCTGTAACACCGGGTTTGAAGCCGATTGTGATTACCATATCCGGTTCTCTGGAAAACAATTCCTTGTTGTTCAAGTGAAGAGAGTCGGTTGCGCTCTCTTCGATTATTGGGTCGGCAAAAACGTCGTCTGCTCTCTCAGAGACTTGTTCAGATGTTATTTCGCTAGAAATCAAAAACCCTACAATCGACCTGACGCTATCAATTACGATATTGTGGTCAGCTGCCAATTGCCTCTTTACAGAGTCTCCTCGAACATCTCTCATTCCATCTCCGAGTTTTGGAGTTGCCTCTACTCTGACTACATTAGAAGACATTCTAGACACCTGCCCCCTATGGGGGCAGACAATCCGCAGCGACTACCGTCCATGAATACTACGCTTCAAATGAAATTGTGAATCACAGGATTTCTTTGAGGAATTTGCCAGTAAATGAGCCCTTTACCCTGGCTACATCCTCTGGTGTTCCAACAGCCACAACCTGGCCGCCTCTGTCTCCGCCTTCAGGGCCTAAATCGATGACCCAATCTGCAGATTTTATTACATCTAAGTGGTGTTCAATTACGATTATTGAGTGGCCTGTCGTTCTTAATCTGAGTAATACGTCGATCAATTGTTGAACGTCTGAGAAAGAAAGTCCCGTTGTGGGCTCATCGAGAATGTACATTGTGTGCCTATGTGGAGGTCTGCGTAATTCGCTTGCTAGTTTAACGCGCTGAGCTTCTCCACCTGACAGTGTTGTAGCGGGTTGTCCTAATCGGATATATCCTAGACCAACATCATTGATTGTGGAAAGAGTTCGGTGGAGTTTTCTATGGTTTGCAAAGAACTCTACCGCTTCTCCAACCGGCATTTCTAGAATGTCATGAATATTCTTTCCTTTCCAAGTAACTTCGAGAGTTTCTCTCGTATACCTCTTTCCAGCACAGATATCACATGTTATCCAAACATCGGGTAAGAAGTTCATCTCCAATTTGATGGATCCTCCACCTCTACATGCTTCACATCTTCCGCCTTTGACGTTAAATGAGAAATGCCCGGGAGTATACCCTCTTTCTCTAGCTAGTTTTGTTTCCGAGAATAATTTTCGAATTTCATCAAACGCTTTAGTGTAAGTCGCTGGGTTCGACCTTGGAGTTCGCCCAATTGGAGATTGGTCAATTACAATCACTTTGTCGACCTTATCGATTCCTTCTATCTCATCGTGAGAGCCCGGGACTGAATCGCTTCCGTGAAGACTTCTCTGGAGGGCTGGTGCAAGGATGCTTGAAACAAGTGAAGACTTTCCTGAACCTGAAACTCCGGTTACTGCAGTAAGGCAGCCTAGTGGGAACTCGACGTCGATGTTGTCGAGATTATTTTGTCGTGCACCAACAATCTTCAGGTGTCCTTTGAATGGAATTACCCTTTCTTCTGGTACCGGTATTGAGCGCTTGCCTGAGAGATAAGCGCCGGTAACAGAATCTTTTACTCTCATTACCGATTTTGGAGTTCCGTTTGCAACAACTTGGCCGCCTTCCAAACCTGCTCCTGGGCCCAAGTCACACAACCAATCTGCTTGTCTCAAAGTATCCTCATCGTGCTCGACAACGAGAAGAGTGTTTCCAAGATCTGAGAGTTCCCTGAGTGTTGCTAGCAATCTCTCGTTATCCCTTTGATGCAACCCAATCGATGGCTCGTCTAAAACGTACATCACGCCAGTGAGTCTGCTTCCAATTTGAGTTGCAAGCCTTATTCTTTGACTCTCTCCACCAGATAGTGTGTTTGCCTTTCTGTCCAGCGTCAGGTAATCCAATCCAACGTCATTCAAGAATCCGAGTCTGCCTTCTATTTCTTTCAATATTTCACGGCCGATGAATGCGCTTCTTTCATCCAATTCTTCTGCGCTATCTCCCTCACCTCGCATTGACCGAATTATTTCTAATGCATCATGGACGCTTGCAGCACCGATTTCTGGAAGTCTTTTCCCACCAACAGTGACTCTACTCGCTGCAGGATTGAGTTTCTCACCATTACATGCTGAGCACGGTTCATCATTCATGCATGCTATCAATCTACTTCGAGTCCTATCAGAAGTAGTCTCTGTGTACGTCTTTTGTAATCGACCATAGACTCCCTCCCACGGCTTACTGTACTTGTATTGGGAGCCGGTCTCAGAAGTAAATTCAAAGTGGATAATGGTAGATCCTGAACCATTCATCATGATGTCTTGTGCATCATCATCGAGTTGTGAATATGGAATATTTGTTGGAATACCGTAGTGATAAGCAGTCTGCTCCATTAGTTTGCGATACCAATGTGGTGACATCGATTGGCGCCATGGAATAATGCATCCTTCAGATATTGTTGCCTTTCTATCGACTAGTAATTCCTCGCTAAATCTTCGTTGCACACCCAAACCCTGACACGATGGGCATGCACCAAGAGGTGAGTTGAATGAGAATACCCTAGGGCTCATTTCGGGCATGAATGCCCCGTGTTCTGGACATGCAAATTCCTCAGACCAAACTATTGTGTCGCCAAGTTTTGTCTTGCTGGATTTTGAACCTTCACTGAATTCGAAATTTTCTTCTGGTAGTTTGATACTTTCAATTGCAACTGTTCCACCACCGATTCTCAACGCAGCTTCTACGGCTTCGGTTAGTCTTTGCCTTCTGTCTTTAGAACAGCGCATTCTATCTACTCTAACATCAATATCGTGACGGAGATTCTTGTCTAGGTTGTGTTCATCTTCAAAGGATGCTTCTCTACCGTTTATCCTACCTTCTGTCCATCCTTGTTCCACAAGATGGCGGAATAGGTCAGCGTGAGTCCCTTTTCGATTTCGTATTGCTGGACTCCACACAGCAATAGCATGTCCCTCCGTATTCCAAATAATATCATCAACGATTTCTTGGACGGTTCTCCTAGCAACTTCAACGCCACATGTGGGACAATGTGGTTTACCGATTCTTGCCCACATCAAGCGCAAATAATCCATGATCTCTGTGACTGTAGCAACGGTTGAACGTGGGTTGTGACTTCCTTGTTTTTGGTCGATTGAAATAGCCGGAGATAATCCTTCGATACTGTCGCAGTCGGCTTTTTTCATCTGTCCAATGAATTGTCTAGCATAAGAGGATAGGCTCTCTACATACCTTCTTTGGCCTTCAGCGTATAAGGTATCGAATGCTAGTGACGATTTGCCTGAACCAGAAACTCCTGAAATAACGACAAATTGACCTCTTGGCAGTTTTACACTGATGTCTTGGAGGTTGTGAGTTCGCGCTCCGCGAACTTCTATCCAGCCATCATGTCCTGCCTTTGGCATGGTGCAATCCTGCTTGTCGAGAGTTCTTGAGTGCTTGCTTTTCATTCGGGACCAAAAGGAATTGGTGCCTCGAATCTCACAGGGTCGTCGGTTTCAGGATGTAAGAATTCCAAAGAACTTGCATGAAGGGCTATTCTACCTATAGGATTGCCTTCAGCCCCATGTGCTTCGTCCCCTAAAACGGGGCATCCTAAATTAGCCAATCCGACTCTGATTTGATGTCTTCTTCCAGTTTCTATTGTAAGTTGAACTAAACTTGCAAATTCATCAAAATCCACTACAGTATAGTGTGTTATTGCCTCCTTTGCTTTTGGGTGATTCTTTTTGACAGTTTTTACCTTGAGGAATTTGTCTTCTAGTAACCACTCCCTAATAGTTCCATTTTCTCTATCAGGCTTTCCTTCTACAAGTGCATGGTATACTCTATGGACATCACGATTTGCAAATTGCTCCTGAAGATATTCCTTGTGCCTCTTGTGTTTTGCAAATATCATCACTCCTGAAGTTTCACGGTCTAGTCTATGGACAATGAATGCCCATGATTTTTCATTTTCTGACTTTAGATAGTCAACCACCCTTGAATGGAGCGTGTCTGGCTCCATCTTATCGGTTGACACAGATAGAAGTCCTGCTTGCTTGTTTACCACAATTATGTGTTCATCCTCGAACAAAACTTTGACTCGTGAGTGTCTCTTCTTGGGCGCTGGTGGTGGAGATGAAATTGCTGCAGTCTCTCTATTTGAGACAGCAACTTGTTTTCCCTTTTCTACAATTAATTTGGCTTTGTGAACTACCTTACCATCAACTAACACTCTACCAGAGGTCAGCATTTTTCGAAGAGTGTTTCTCTTTGAATTGGGATACATCGCTGCAAGTGCTTCGATCAGTTCAATATCTTGATTGAAATCCATTTTATCACT
>JAYYDR010000033.1:0-5340 GCA_036160735.1 Thermoplasmatota archaeon | reverse complement strand
GTTGACCAGAGAAAATGCGCCGGGTCATTTCCCGTTCACTGCGGGTGTATTCCCGTTCAAGCGAACCGATGAATTGAGTGCGAGAATGTTTGCAGGTGAAGGAGAAGGCGAGCGCACTAACCGCAGATTCCACCTTCTCTCGCAAGGCCAAGATTACGTCAGGCTCTCCACCGCTTTCGATAGCGTAACCCTGTATGGGCGAGACCCAGACCGCCGACCTGACATCTGGGGTAAGGTCGGTAATTCAGGCGTTTCAATCGCTAGCATTGATGATGCAAAGCGCCTGTATTCTGGATTCGATTTGTGTGATGCTAACACCTCGGTATCGATGACGATTAACGGTCCGGCACCTATTATTCTCGCATTCTATCTGAATGCAGCAATCGACCAGCAAGTCGAGAAGCATCTGCAATTAGAAGCTGATGCAAGCGGCTATCGTGGCGACTTACCTGAGGGCCATGATGGATTTGGCTTGGCTACAGTAGGCAAGCGTGGAGATGAGATGGTTGATGCGGCAACATACGCAGAGATCAAGGCAAAGACTCTGCAGACAGTTCGTGGAACAGTTCAGGCTGATATTCTCAAGGAAGACCAGGCGCAGAACACCTGTATTTTCTCAACACCATTCGCTCTCAAGATGATGGGCGATGTTCAGCAGTACTACATCGACAACGGAGTCCGAAACCACTACTCGGTTTCAATTTCCGGTTACCACATCGCTGAAGCAGGTGCAAATCCAATAACTCAGTTGGCTTTAACTCTGGCAAACGGATTTACCTATGTTGAATATTACCGCAGCAGAGGAATGGATGTAGCACAATTTGCTCCTAACCTGTCCTTCTTCTTCTCAAACGGCCTAGACCCAGAGTACACCGTAATAGGAAGAGTTGCACGCCGAATTTGGGCGGTAGCAATGCGTGACCTGTATGGTGCAGATGAGCGCAGTCAGAAATTGAAGTATCACATTCAGACAAGTGGACGCAGTCTGCACGCACAAGAAATCGACTTCAACGATATCCGTACAACCTTACAGGCACTATTGGCGATTCAAGACAATGCTAACTCACTGCACACCAACGCATACGATGAGGCGATTACAACTCCAACCGAAGAATCGGTTAGAAGGGCGCTTGCAATACAGTTAATCGTCAACAAGGAAAGCGGTTGGACCAAGACTGAGAACCCGATGCAGGGTTCATTCATCGTTGAGGAATTAACCGACTTGGTTGAAGAAGCGGTTCTGCAAGAGTTCGAAGCTCTGTCTCGCAGAGGTGGGGTTTTGGGTGCAATGGAGACAATGTATCAACGTGGTAAGATCCAAGATGAAAGCATGTACTACGAACACCTCAAGCACGATGGTACACTTCCTATCATCGGTGTTAACACATTCCTAAATCCAAATGCACAAGACTTCGATGAGAATGCTGCTGACGAATTCGACATGGAATTAGCAAGAGCAACTCCTGATGAAAAGCAGGCATGTCTTGAGCGCACTCACGCAATCGAACGTAACGAAGAGGCGCTCAAGAGGCTACAACAAGTCGCAAGAGAGGGCGGTAACGTATTCGAGGAGTTGATGGAGACAACCAAGGTTGCTTCACTAGGTCAAATCACTGATGCACTATTCGCAGTAGGTGGACAGTACCGCCGTAACATGTGACATCTATCATCAAGCATTATCTATCATAACAGGGTCAATACACCTCATGGATGCAACAACTGCTCTGATAGAATTGTTGCTTCTGCTCGCAGTTGGCCTGCTTACGCCTGGGCCAAATGCACTCACTTCATTCGCACACAGTGGCCTGTTTGGAAAGAAAGCAAACATCCCGCTAATCACTGGAATGGCGATAGGATTTGTTTCGATTGAAGTGATTATCGGTTTTCTTGTCAACTCTTTGGACGGAAATGAAACGGCACTCACAGCTCTTCATTGGATTGGCATGGTATTCCTTGGTGCAATGGTTGTCGCTATGTTCAGAATAGACCCCTCAAAAATCGAGGCTGAAACCAGTAAAGGCAAACTCGGAATAAAGACCGGTATTGCTATGCAGTACGTCAACGGTAAGGAATGGGCATTCATCATTATCATGATGAGCCAATACATGGAACCCCTAGGAGGCGGATTTGTCGGAATGAGTGTAATCATCTTGGTTACTCTCGTAACTTGTGTATCTGCAATGATCGCTTGGACATTCTTTGGTGACCGCCTTTCCGGATTATTCAGTCATGAACAGCACGGGCGTAGAATCTTCCAAGTCTGTGGAGTCTTGCTCTCACTTCTGTGGGTGGCCTTCCTAGTCAGAGGCCCAGCACTGTAGACGGATTTCCGGTTCAGGGTGCTTCTTCACTCTGGGTCCACTCAGGCTCGCCCTTCGCCCGACGCCACCAGGTGCCTTCTTTGTCCTCTCCCCATTCTTCACCATCGCCTTCTACACGGTATTCTTTCATCCACTTTTCTCGGCCTTTCTTCCTCTCTGAGGGTTTTGTCTTACCAGTAGTAGCAGGAACAACCTCAACATTGTCTTTTTTCTTGGTTGCAATTATCAATACCATGAGCAACAGAAGTAGTAGGATAAGTGGTAGACACAATAGGAATCCAATGCCCTCTGGTTCTGGGGCGCAGTTTCCATTGCTATTGAATTCAGGCTTGTCATCGGCATCCAATGGGTCTGTATTACAATCGACCTCAGTCATATCATCGACGTTATCGTTGTCATCGTCAAGATCCTCCATAATACCAAGTGCATTTCCTCCTGGTGGGATTTCGTCAGGCATTCCATCCAAATCTGTGTCTCTTAGAATTCCAAGTCTCATCGGGACACTCAGAGTGTATCCGTCAACGGTCGCAGTTAGAGTGTAGGACGTTAGCAGTCTTGTTCCGTTAGGCCTTCCACTTACAACACCTGTATTCGGGTTCACCGACATGCCCTCAGGTAGTGGTGGTGATACATCGTAGGTTGCACCTGGGATGATGTAAGTTGGTTTGATTGGAGTCATGAATGAGTCATTAGCAATCCAGACAGGGTCGAGTTCGAATTCATACAGGTAATCATAGACTGCAATCTCGACATCGATTGAATAGTCACCAAGTGGATTGTATGCCGTGATTGTGTAGGTCATCTCGCCAGTATCTTGAGTTGCAACCCCCCAAATTGTTCCATTCAATTCTCCAAAGGATAGTCCTTCAGGTAATTGTGGTGTAATCGAGAAGTTCTGTATTTCTCCTCCTGTAGAGATTACGTTCAGTGGTAATTCTGCCATCTCGTTATTCGCATAGAAGGTGAAATCATTGTCAATGTACTCGAAGAGAGGTGCGTTTTCTTCAATTGTGATGAATATGGTTGCTGTTGCTGAACCACCTGAATTGTTCGCCCAAACGGTGTATTCAATCCTGTTTGTCAATTCGGTTGGCTGTCCCCAAATCGTTGCATTGTCGTATCCGAAGTACATTCCAGCAGGTAGTTCTGGATGGATTGCTAGGGTGACGAACGGTCCTCCTCCGTGTATTGCTTCGATAGATACCATCTCAGTATCATTCTTGAGCACGACTTGGCTTAGGTTGTAAGAAATGGTAGGAATCTGGTCATTGACCATAATTCTGATGTTCGCAATTACGGTTCCTCCGCTATTGTTAGCATAAATTGTGATGTTCTGCCATTCGTGGTAGAGTTCAGTTGGTATTCCCCAAATTGTTCCATTTTCTGTACTGAAGTTTAGACCGGTTGGTAGAGTTCCGTTAATCTCCCAAGAGGTGATATTTCCAGGACCGACCAAGTTCGGTGTCAGCGGTAAGAAGTCAGAGTTATTCTCGTTCTTAGTCAGAACTAGGTTCAAGTGACTGTATCCAATTGAATCTGGAACTTGGTCGACAACTGTAACATTGAACATAGCCATCGAGGAGCCGCCAGAGTTGTTGGCCCAAACAGTGTATTGAGTCTTGACTAGTAACTCGGTCGCGATTCCTGAAATAGTTCCGTTTTCGCTGCTAAAGTTGAGACCTGATGGTAACTCTGGGCTAATTTCCCATGTCACGATTACGCCAGCACCATCCAATATTGGTAGCATTGGCAGGTCAGTGCTGTTGGTATTATTCATCAACTCAAGATCGCCTGGGTAAGTTAAGTTAGGCAACTGGTCTACGATTCTGATGCTAATTACTGCACTTCCAACTCCTCCAGAGTTGTTAGCCCAAATTGTGTAATTGACAGGTATGACCTGTAATTCTGTGGCGATTCCAGAAATCGTTCCATTCGTACTGCTGAAGTTCAGTCCACTTGGCAGAGCTGGCCAAATCTCCCATGTTTCAGCAACGCCATCATTGTACAGGATCGGCACCATCGGCATGTCTGTGCTTTCAGTATTGTTGACCAAAGTCACATTGGCAGGGATGTATTCGAATTCCATCACAGGTTCAAGCACTGTGATGTTGATCATGTGTGAAATTGAGCCACCTGTATTATTTGCATACACAGTGTAATTTGTTGTCGTCATGTTATTTTCTGGGGTTCCTGAAATCGTACCGTTAGTGAAGTTTAGTCCAGCAGGTAGAGCAGGATAAATCTCCCAACTGTCAACAATTCCGTTGACTGTTGGAGAGAGGTCGGTCATTGTGACATTTCTTGTTAGAGTTAGATTCTCAGGTACGTAGTCCAGTGTTGCTATGATATCATAGATTGTAATGTTGAGATATACAATGTGAGAGCCACCAGTATTGTTTGCCCAAATCATGTACATCGTTCTACCTTGTACAACGGTTGGTATACCAGAGATGTTTCCTCCGTCATCAAGGTTGATTCCAACTGGCATATCTGGTGATACTTCCCATGATACAATCTCGCCGCCAGTAACAGTGGACGTTACGTTATTCATTGCAGTGTTATTGACTAACAGCAAGTCGATTACTGAGTAGTTGAATGCTGGTGCCTGATGTAGGACTGTGATGTTGATATTTGCAGTGACTGAACCGCCAGTGTTGTTAGCCCAAATTGTGAATGTTGTTCTATTCATTCTCTCGGTTGGGATACCCCAAATCGTACCGTTGTCATTACCGAAGCTCAATCCGCTTGGCAAGCCATTGCTAATGCCCCATTCGAGAATTATTCCGGGCCCGCTCAGCGTTGGTCCTAGCGGCAGGGATGGACTCTGAGTATTATTGAGCAGAGTTAGATTCTCTGGGATGTAGGCGAGTGTTGGTAGTTGGTCAACTACTGTGATGTTCAGATAAGCAACTGCTGAGCCACCAGTGTTGTTAGCCCAAACCATGTATTGAGTCTGATTCCATAACTCGGTAGGCACACCCCAGAATGTTCCGTTATTGTTTCCAAAGCTGATGCCACT
>JAYYDR010000032.1:0-12787 GCA_036160735.1 Thermoplasmatota archaeon | reverse complement strand
ATTCGAAGGAAGATGGGTGCACGGTCATAGCGGTGGTGTTTACCCGGTCCCATCCCGAACCCGGAAGTCAAGCCCACCTGCGTCAGTTCCGGTACTGTGGTGCGAGAGCCCACGGGAATGTCTGTCACTGTGCCCCTCTTCCTTCCCTCGGAAGAATCTCCGCAGTCGCCTAGCGACAAATAGGCCGTGTTCCGCAAAGAGCGGAATGCGGCCTTTTCCAATTTTTATCGACACATGTTCCGAAGGAACCATACACAAGAGAACATACAGGAAGGTGAAAGCGTATGCCAATCACAACTAGTGACGTTCTCGGTTCAGACCAGGTTGGAATTTACTTGGCTGTTTGCGGTAATGTTGTCTTCCACCCTCACGAGCTAAATGATGAGGCATTGAATAGGATTGACGAGTACTTAGGACTCGAAAGGCATCCACTATCGATTGGTGGCTCAACGCTAGTTGGCGCATTGGTTACTGGTAATTCAAAGGGGTTGGCTGTAGCAGATATCGCATCTGAATCTGATATTGATGTACTAACATCATTCGGTGATGTTGTTGTCATGGAGGGTGGTGTCAATACTGCAGGCAATTTGCTACTCTGCAATGAGCATGGTGCCATTGCTTCCCCTGCTATACCAGAAGAAGGCGTTGAAATTATTTCAGAGGTCTTCGGAATTCCTGTTGCGGTATCATCAATCGCAGGAGAGGATGTGGTTGGTTCACTAGGAGTCGCAAACGACCACGGAGTTCTTCTGCATCCGGATGTATTACCAGATGAGGTTTTAGTTATCGAGGAAGTACTCGGAGTGTCTCCAATGGTTGGAACTGTTGCATTTGGTTCCCCGTACGTTGGTGCGGGACTCGCAGCATCCAATAATGGGGCTATTGCAGGAAGAGAAACGACTGGTCCAGAATTGAACCGTGTCGAGGATGCGCTTGGATTAATTTGATTTCCCAGCAATAATGTTGAAAGACGTTATTGGCAGGGGTATGTTCCATGGGCGAATGTCTCTATGCAGGTAAAGTGAAAGAAGTTTGGTCTACAGATGACCCTGATATTCTTGAATTCCGTTATACAAACCAAATCTCTGTATTCGATCAGATTATTCCATCCTTAATTCCTAGGAAGGGTGAATCATTAAACAGAACTACCACACATTGGTTTGAATTAGTTGAAAAGGAAGGAATCTGTAGAACTCACGTCGTAGAAAGGAATGCTCCAGATCGATGTCTTGTTAGAAGAGTAGACATTTATCGTGAGCCAGGAACTACGCCAAGGGATGGCGAATGGGTATTCGTTCCATTGGAGATAGTTTGCCGTCACTACCTTGCTGGTTCAGGTTGGAGAAGGTACAAGCGTGGAGAATTAACTGCAGAGGAACTTGGTTTCGAAGCTGGAACAGAACTCGAGGAGGGCGTAAAATTACCAAAGCCATGCGTTGAGGTAACCACCAAATTCGAAGCATACGACCGCCTAATCGATAGGGAAGAGGCTCTTGAAATCGCAAACATAACTGGTGAAGAACTTGATTCACTAATCGATGTAGTTCTGAAAGTTGATGAATTGATTGAAAGAGAGGCACTTAAGCGTGGTTTAATCCACGTAGATGGCAAGAAAGAGTTCGCACTAGGTCCAGGAAGAGTTCCTGTGCTCGTTGATTCATTTGGAACTCTTGATGAGGACCGTTGGTGGGATGCAGATGAATATCAAACTGGGAACATTGTTCAGCTGTCCAAGGAATTCGTACGGCAACACTACATTTCAACCGGACATCAAGAAGAATTGAGGTTGGCTAGAGAAGCCGGAACTGAAGATCCACCAATTCCCGCTCTGCCACAACAGGTAATCGACGATACAGCTGCACTGTATGCATCCATGTATGAGAGATTGACCGGTATGGAATTCTGATCAATTGTGAACTCGGAAAACAACTCCGCAGAATCTTTTTTCTGCCGCTCTAAGCAAAGCGACTAGATGTTTAGCTGCGTCTTGGCAACCACCATCAAGCGGTTCATCTGCTGACGGCATCCAACACTTTGATGTCAATGCTTTACGTAGTGATGTAACTTCTTCTGCCGTTAACCATCCTTTCATTTCCAGTCTGCCAAAACCGCTTTCCATACTAGTTCCGGACATTCTTGAGGCGAGTTTCTCCATCAATTCACTCAACTCTTCCAAAGTATCAGGTTTTCTTCGTGAATCTCTTATCCAGTCTCTGAGATAAGTTATTGCAGACCCATCTCCGTATGGGAATCTACCAAACCTTTCCCTGGAGAGTCCTGCTTCCAGAGGCATTGGTTGGCCAACGGGTGTAAGGTGTATACATGATAGGAAAAACAAATTTGCATCATCCCAAGTAATACTATCACGCTTTTCTGGGGACTCTAATCCTTGAGAAGTCAGTCGCTGTTCCAAGTCCTCATCATTCGATACTAGTTCTGTCCAATTCCCTCCATTCAATGCTTCAAAGGTTGGCAAAAGTCTCTTTGAAACCATAGGGTCCAGGGTGAAAAATGCCGTAGTGGCATCGAACGCTTCCTCCATATTGCAACCGAGTGGTCAGTTACGGATGAAGTCAGCGGTCTTTCAAGAAGGAGTCCAATCGCTTTGATAATTCGTCTCGGGAGTTGTCTTTCTCTCCTGAGTCTGTCGCCATTTCTTTGCGGAGTGCGGATAATCGCCCGCTCGCAGTATTATCATCAATGTCAATGACTTCTTCTTCTGGTTCAACAACCAAGTCATTCTCTTGGTCTACTTTTTGCACTGCAATATTATTGGCGGTGTCATCGGCCTCTTGGTCAAATGACATGTCATCTAAACTCATGTCATCAATCGAAATCTCATCCTGAACCAATTGTACTTCCTCCTTCTTTTCAACTACCTGTTTAGGTTGTTGCGTAGTGTCTGGTAATTTCTTTTCGACCGGTTTTGTCTCGTTTCTCTGGAAGTTTAGAATTCCTGCAAAGAACGCAATTACTAGCATTAGTAACGCTATACCTATCGTCCAGTAAACATCCGAAGAGCCATATGTCACAACTGGTAGGTTGCTAGCGTAAACAGTCATAGAGTCGTCATCAGGATTATCATCGACATCCCATGGGGCAAGGCAAGATATTGTTGCAGAAACCTCTGCACCATCACCAATCTCACTGGGTCTCTCTATACTTGCACCCGGGGCATATACGCTGCCAAACACATCAATTGCAATATTTTTCTCCCAATCCCCATCGACGACTTCAATCTTTAGTTGGCAGACTGATCCTTCCATCATCTGATATCCTGAACGGTCAATCCCGACCTCGACGAAATTATCGTTGACCACTAGTGAAGAAACACGGACATTCCAGCCGCTTTGTCTTGCAACGTGTGTTGTGGTTTCAGAGTATAGTTGAAGGCCGTTGGAATCAATAATTAGGATTTCAACTGAAACAATTCCAGGCTCAGGGTCCCAGTTTGCTGTGGACAAGTTGACAATGCGCGATTGATTCGCAGAAAGTCGTATTGTACTGGAATCAAGAATCTCTCCACGACTTGTCTTAACCCAAGCGTTAGCTACGAGGTCGTGGTCAAGATTTGCTGTTATGGTGCAGCTAGTCCAGGTCTTCGAGATTGACTCGATTCCAAGCAAGTCAAGATTTCCAAATGTTTTGTCACAATTAGCAGAGTGAACAGGTGCGGGAATTCCGACAAGATGAAGCGGCATACCATTGTGTGTAGTGTTTGACCTGGATTCGGGTAAAGGAACTAGAGATGACAGAATTCCGTTTGTTTCCGAGTTAGTTGTAATTGTAACTTTCTCTCCAGTCCTTCCAGTGTGAACAGGACTGGAAACTAAGACAGTATCGCTATTGTTTACTGTAATGGAGTGTGTAATCGTTCCAAGGATTGGATGAATCAGCTCAATTTCTAATTGAATGTTCACACCGTTCCATGAGTTTGCAGGTGTAATTTGAAGTGGAACTCCCTTGATCTCAGATGGGGCTACGACAATTACATCGTCTCCGCTTACTGTCCAACCACTTGGCAAGTTGTTTAGGCTTATTTCCATAATTGCGACATCATTTCCAGTGTTTTCTATCCAAGCAGTGGGCCAAGAGGAAATACCTTCTCTTACCTTCCAACTACCCTTCGAATCGACGATAATTCCTGGAACAGAACCAATTCTTACAGGAACTTGTTCTACGACCTTACCGCTTCCGTCCCCATTTGAGATTTGGATGCTAACAACACCCACCTCTCCAGCAACCGAGTCATCTGGTGGATACACAGTAATGTTGAATGAACCAGATGAACCGGGTTCTACTGTTGGACCAGATGTTGGTAAACTAACATTCCAGCCATCCCCTGCTTTAATGAAATATGGTTCTGCTGGTGCATTTCCTATTTGTTCAACTGTCAGTTGAATTTCTCCACCCTCTGGTGAAATTTCGAGAGAGGTGTCAGATAAGTCTAGTTTCCAACCTGCGACCTGAATAACTTCAATCTGAATCATCACGTCATAATCGATATCATAGCCTTCCGAAGATGTTGCAAGTGTAAGATTAGCAATTGTTCCAGCCCAAGCATTTGTGGGGATATTTACCTCAAACAGCACAGTTTCATTATCCATTATTTCTAATCTTGAGGAATTGATTTGTTCTGCGGACCATGTCGAGGTATCATTTCCTTGTCTAGATATGTCAAATTGAGGAGCAAGAGTTAGTAAATCGTTAGAGTTACCTGTATTGGTTAAATCAATAGTCAAATTAAGAATCTGACCCGGCGTGACTTGATGTGATACTCCTTCTTGAACGATAATGTCCCATCTGTGGTCTGGTCTAACTTCTACGGTGATATTGGTTTGCACTCCTACACTTGAATCACCGATGCTATTCCAATCAAAGACAAGTTGGAATGTCTCTCTTGCGGGTATGTCGTCAGGTAGAGTTACCCAGACAGGGACCATACTAATTCCTCCTGCTCCTAGCGTGCGAACCGGATTAGTAATCTCAAAAGTTGCATTAGGCGGCTGCGAGAGATTTCCTGCTGATGTACTTCCACTAAGTTGGAATGTGTCTTCTCCATTTCCGGGGTTTTCCAATCGAAGTATTAGTTTGGTTCTCTCACTAACATTGAGGACGGAACCATCATCGGGACTAACAACCTCTGCTGCAGCTCTGTAAACTTGCAAAACATGTAATGAAATCGACAAGTCAGCATTTACTGAGTTGCTTTCACTTTGGTTGAAGAAATGACGCATCGGTGGTGCATCGAATGGTAAATCAAGATGGAGTTGTCCATTTTGACCGGTCATCTCTAGCATTGTTCCATTGATGGAAAGGTCACCACTCGCACTCCAATTCCAGCCCACCTTCAGCATCCCTGCGGATGACATATCCCAAGATTTAGTTGAACCATCATAATTTGTCTCGATATCCCAGACCAAGCCTTGGGTTGGTACAGTGCGGATGTGAGGAATATCCGAAGCGGTATCACTTGCAAAAATTGTGACATCAAAATCTTCGCATATTTCTTCGACTCCCGAACCTATGCACAAAGTCAGAGTTGTAGAGGTTGAATCTCCCGGTTGCTTGGATGATGGCACTTCGACTTCGATGAGATATTGCTTTGTTTCACTTGGTCCTAACTCGATCCCAAACTGAGTATCTCCTGTGTAATCGACAATCGTTGCACTTGTACTCCATGTGTTTGAAGACCACTGCATCTCAGTAGTTTCCTGTGCATTACCAACATTCTCAACCAGCATCCATACATGCGCTACATCACCGGGGCGGCCATATCCTACGCCATTGGGAAGTCCGGTTGAACCTTGCAAAGAAAGCCCTCTAGTCCGCTCTACTTCAAGAGGTAAAGTCGCTGATGTTGAAACTGAGGTGTCTTGGTCAAGTGTGAGTGTTAAAGGTATGAGTGCATCATCAGACCCTACTGCATCTAAAGGTACAGAGAATTCAAATTCAATTTCTGCACTCTCCCCAGATTCAAGATTGACTGAAAGGTCAGCGGAGTTATTGGGGCTGAATGACCACCCATCAGGTAGATTTGAATCATCGTAAGTTAATGTCCACAACGCACTCCTACTTCCTGTATTGGAGACGGTTATGTTTACGCTCTGTGTATCTCCTGGTAAGGCTCTAGAAATCTCGCTAGGAACTTGAATTTGAGCCACATATGGCTCAAGGACAACCAATGTAGATGTATATTGATCATTGTCTGTTCTGGTTTGGGTTAGATTCTCATCGACGTCCAACACTAATTCTACTTCATGAACTCCTAATGTGGCTTCGACATCGACACTAAATGTGATTGGACCGCCTTCGCCTGAGGGAGCAACAGGCTCTACAATATCAACTCGGTGACGCTTTATTTCAACCCCATCCATCATTAGAACTGCAGTTACAGGTTCATCAGTATCCAGTATACCTATGTTGGAATACTGCCCAGATATGGTGACCATCTCTCCAGGGTCGGGGTCGATTGGAGTGAAGCCGATGCCTCTTCCATCGGCAAGTGGTGCCAAGTCAGGTTTCCCTTCACTCACTAGCATGTCACCGATTAGAATGTCGAGGTAGCCATCACCATCCATGTCTGCGATAGCAGGTGATGCCCATGTACGGTGAGGTAAGTCAATTGCAGACGACCAACCTGTGCCGATATCAGCGGATATTCCAGTAGCACCATCAAACGCAAACAGCCTCTCACCGTAGGCAACTAGCAACTCTGGCTCGCTCTCACCATCCAAGTCTATCGATATTGGAGAAGAAATAGCGACTTCGCCTTCATTGTCGTTGCCGCTACCACTTTGAAGAACTCTTGACCATTCTCTGTAGGGAGGGTCTATCGTGACGTCTTGACAACCCGCTAATCCATCTCTATCGGTGGTTCCTGCGCCTGTGGAGTACCAAGTTACCCAACATACTCTGTCTGTAATTCCGTCACCAGTCGTATCAACGGGAACAGGTTCGGTGTCAGCGTAGCCATTCTTTGCTCTGAATCTCCAAATCTCGTCAGTGCTAGTTAGTTCCATTCCCACATATTGAGCACCCTGACCATCATCCGCACCATTGCTGTCGGATGGAAGTGTCAATATCATTTCAGGAGCAGCATCGTTGTCAAGTTGAGTTACAACAGGCCCTGGTAATCTGATTCTAGGAGTGTCAGAATCACTATCGGTTCCCTGTACTGAAACCCTTTCCCAATCTAGTGAACCTGTGGGCCCATCAATTCGCCAAATCCAGAAATTTCCACTGTTCTCATCAACAGTGGTTAGAACTACAGAACCACTGCTATCGTCTAATGCTGCAAACGCAGGGTCCGATGGATGGGAGCCTCGGTCCAATG
Organism: Thermoplasmatota archaeon; assembly: GCA_036160735.1. GTDB lineage: Archaea > Thermoplasmatota > Poseidoniia > Poseidoniales > Poseidoniaceae > MGIIa-K1. Next base: position 5,451 of record JAYYDR010000032.1, on the reverse strand, counting down.
CGACAGTCCAGTCTGCTTCTGGCGATTGTAATCCAAGAGGTAGTGCAACAACAGTTGGTTCATCGTTTGTTGTGTCAACGGCTGCAATAACTAATTCGGGGGTGCCATCAAGTGAGAGGTCGGCTAGGAGAGGTTGAGTTACAGATTCGGGTGCCGTCCAAAAGTGGGCATTTGGGATACCTATTCGTAAGTCAGCGTCTGACCATGACCAAAGTTTCTCATTAGAGTGTCCTGAAACACTCCATCCCGATTCATCACAGGTAATTTCGGGTGCCCATAGGTCAACTTCTAAAGCGCTATCCGTATCGTAAACGACCGCTATTTCCGGCTTTGAATCTCCATTAACATCAACGATAACAGGTGTGGAACGGATGATATCAACAGCACCTAGATTTACTTCCCATGTAATTTTGGCAGTATCACCCTCGATGATTGCTAATCTTCTTTCTGTTCCATCAGTGTAGGTTAGTACTGCGAATAGATGTCCTTCACCACATCTCTCTTTTGCCCCAAGTGGCGAACTGATTGATTCAGAAAAATCTCCAACTGCCACTCCGTAACCGTCGGCACCTAAGCCAGAATCAAAGGCAACCCAGTTTATTGCAGGAGTTTCAATAGTGGTCAAACCAGTGTTTCCATGGGCAGGAAGTGCTCTGGTGTGGCCAGGGTCTCTACCGTATTGCGCCCAAGGCTGGCTAAGCGGATCCCACGCATCAGAATCATTCTCATCAGCAATGGTTGGCGCAGGTACCACAGCGATAGAGGTTAGTAAAATCAGAAGCATCAGAAGCGCTCTTGATTGCTTACGCACTAACCTCACCATACAATAGTGGGTCATTTGAGGTAGTTAGGGCTTTGGGCCCTACGGGCCCATTAGAAACCGAAAAATATACCATATTCTGGCAGCCAAATAAGTCGCTATGGTGCAATTATATGCCTCGTTGACTGTAGTATCATTCAAATAGGGGTCGTTGGTGGCGTAAACGACTTCGGTCACACTTCTCTCCCGAGGCACAGCCGATGAAGGACGGATGAGGCACTCACCTCACTCGTCCTCCGGTAGTGAATTGGAAGAGGACAAAAAGAGGTGAAAAAATGTACAAAGTTGTCACAAAGGAGGATACCATTCGTATCCCTGCGGAATACATTCGCAAAGACAAATCATTGAACGAACATATTGACAGACTCGCAGCTTCTGCATTCGAGGGCAGGTTTGATGAGCAAAACCGGTTCGTTCTAGTCACTTCAAACCACGAGCCAATGGACCGTGGAAGAATCATTCACGGTGACGGTGCAATCTATCAAAGGGTTAGATTTGATGCAGTACTGTTCTGCATCGAAGATTATGAAGTCGTTGAAGGAGCTGTATCAGAGGTCAACGATTTCGGAGCATTCGTCCGAATTGGACCAATGGAAGCTTTACTTCACAAGTCACAAATTATGGAAGACCACGTTGATATCAACGCAGGCATGGGTCTACTAGAAGGACGACAGAGTGGGCGCAAATTGGGAGTCGGAAGTTCGGTTAGAGCAAGGATTGTATCTCTTTCACCAGACACAAGCGACCCACGCCGCTCAAAAATTGGTTTGACATGCAAGCAAACTGGACTAGGTAGCCACGAATGGATCCACGAGGACCAAAACTGAATGGAGTGATTAAATATGGCAAAGAACCCTTTCGCTTGCAGTGAGTGCCACATGATTTTGGCAGATGGTGTGGACCAATGCTCACATCATCCAGCAGCACCCGTGTCCTCAGATTGGACCGGCTATGTTGTCGTGATGGACCCCTCCCGCTCAGAAATTGCAAACCGCCTGAACATTGAGGTCCCAGGAAACTACGCACTCAAAGTAAATATCCGATGAAGGAGGAATGAAAATGGAAATTATTGACCGCAAGGAAAACCCACTGTTGAACAGAGTAGAAATCGAATTCAGATGGAATCACGAAGGTGCAGCTACACCATCTAGAGCAGACATGTTGAATGCTGTAGCATCTATTGAGCCAGGTTCCAACCGTGATTTGATTGTTATCAAGGATGTTAACACAAGATTCGGAATGGGTTCTACGACCGGACTGGGACTTGTATACGCAGACAAGGAATCAATGAAAGTTGAACCAACTTACATGCATGAGCGATTCGCTGAAATGCGTGCAGCAGAGCCTGAATCAGAAGCTCCCGCAGAAGAATCAACTGATGTCTCCGGAGGTGAAGAATAATGTCTGACGGTCCTAAAGCTGGTGCAAAGTGGTCCAAGTACGCTGTCGAAGATGGTAACCTAGTAAGAAAATCAGAGTTCTGTCCTCAGTGCGGCCCTGGTGTATTCCTTGCCTCACATGCTGATCGCAAGTCTTGCGGTCGCTGTGGCTACACTCAAAAGAACGAGTGATTCAGTGGACACCTTAGCCCATGTGGGGGGTAAATTGGCCCTGGTTATCGATTACCATCCAAGACCCTTCTTGCCTCAAGATTTGTACGCCTAGGTCATTCCTAGAAACAGATTCGCCTCTCAACATAATGTCCTCACGCCAAGAGATAATTCTCCAATCATCTCCATCGAATACCGCATCTTGGATGGTACCTCTCAATTTTCTAGCAACGGAAATCTCTCCATCGATAATTTCCCAAGTCCATCCATCTTTTGATGAAAGCAGAAATCTATTCGAATGAGAATAAACCTTCTCTAAATCACATTCGATTTCCAACGATTTTTCATCGAGTATTTCACCACCTTGAAGAGAAATAATTCGGTACTTACCTCCTCTCGTCCAGACATATACCTTATCTCCGATAATGTGGATTGATGTTACATCATCTGAACGTGGTGGGGAATTGAGTTCGCTGTCAAACAAAGGCAAACGCCACATCTCGTTATCACTAGAGTCAATACAATAAATTCCCCTGGTCCATAATGCGAATATTATTTTGTCATCTTTGGCAGTAAGGGCTAGTGGCTCAGCATCAACGATGTGACACCATACTGAACTAGCGACCATCGCTGTGTTTCGATTAAGCCTAAGTTCTGCTTTGGATATTCCATTATCAATCGGTTCACCTGCTGATATTAATGCCATTCTAGCCAACCTCAACTCATGGTCAACCCAAGTAGCAACAATTCCTTTGTCACACATTGCAGCGTGAGATATCTCACTGGGAAATGGTGCTGATGTGACTCCATTGACGGTAATTTTCCCATCAACATCAATCACTAAATCCCCTTCTTCAGTGTGGAATATCTTCCAAGGGGCGCTCTCCATGGTGGGGCCAACAGGACTATGATTGTAACAATTGCTTCAAAAATCATCATACCTACGCGTTAACATGGTGAGCCTAATTTTGGTGTCAGGAGGTGACATCGCGTCTACTAATCAGGCTCATGAATTGTTGAAAATGTGCGATTGGAATGAGTTAGAACCTGTAGAAGGAAGAACTGCATATTCATACAAACATGCTAGAATGTGGTGGGTCGAGGACGGATGTCTGTGGGAAGATGACTTAGACAAAAGGTGGGCAAAATCAACTGGTGAAGTGCCATCTGAGATCATTTTCCCATCAAGACACTCTGCAGCAAGCGGGAATGCTTCACTTACACTACATCCAATTGGCACAATGCAAGTGCCGTCTGATGTTACCCCAGACTATGGCGGGAAACCTGCAGATTGTCCTCCACCAAATCCTCGCCTAGCAGCATGGTGGAGGGAGTTGAATCGTGTCGGAGATGATTTCGATGGTTTTGATTTGTCTTTAGAAACAACTCATCACGGCCCTTGGATTGAAACGCCATCCATGTTTATTGAAATCGGAAGTACCTCAGCAACATGGGGTCATGAAAAGGCTGCAGAATTGTTGGCGGGCATAATCTATCGTGGTCTTGGACTAGACGGTAGCGACGGTTTGGGAGAATGGAATGGTGAAGGTCAAGTTGTGGTCACTCTAGGTGGAGGCCATTATGCCCCTAGAGCTAACATGCTAGGAATGCATGAACATGTGTGGATAGGTCACATGCTCGCAACCTATGCACTTCCATTCGAGAAAGATGAATCAGGGAAAATTTCTGGTATGTGGGAAAATAGTATTCGTAAAGCCATTGAAGCGACAAAAAAAGGATTCCCTGGCGGTGAAGTAGTCTGTAGTATGGATAAGAAGGCCTTCAAAGGCTGGCAGCGACAGGCTATTCGTGATTTACTAGAAGAACTAGAAATCCCGCTCTTAAAAAGTGCACAAATCATTGGATGAAAACGGTCAATAGTCGCCTATGCTGCCGGCTGTGCATGGTAGGGTTGTTCTCACGCATGGTCGTGGCAATGACCATACGAATGCCACGCTGGTTTGTAGGATGGGTCAGTCGAAGATATGTTGCTGGTCCAACGCTTGATGACGCCGTGAAAGTCATGAAGCGTCTATCCAAAGAAGGAGCATGCTTTACCATCGATGTTCTAGGTGAGGAAATTAGTACAATGGAAGAGGCCCAGTTTTTCTTGGAAGAGTATCGAAGAGTCGTAACCGCAATCATTGACAATGACCTAGACTCTAATTTATCGATAAAGCCAACAGCATTTGGTCTGCTACTGGACAAAGAAAAGGGCATGGAGAATATCGAATCAATCGTAAAAATGGCACACGGATTTGACATGTTCGTGCGCTTAGACATGGAAGACCATCGTGTAACAGATGACACAATCCAAGTTATGCTCGACATGCATGAAAAAGGTCTGACCAATGTAGGAGTCGTCCTTCAAGGCAGATTGTTCAGAACTCTAGACGATATCAAGAGTATCGAGGATAAGATAGGGCCTAATGCTGACTACCGCATATGCAAGGGCATATACCTAGAACCAGAGGAAATAGCACACTCAACTCGCCAGCCAATAATTGATGCTACGAATCAGTGTATTGATGCTATGTTGGATTCTGGTGCATATGTTGGCATTGCTAGCCATGACTATCCTGTCATTAACCATACATTAACCGCACTAGAGTCAAGAGGAATGGGTCCTGGAAAAGAAGATCCACGTTCAAACGCAGGTCCTGCGAGAAAGCAAAAAGGTCCAGGTTATGAGTTCCAAATGTTACTCGGTGTAAGAGGGCCAATGCGCCGAAAACTGTGCAATCAAGGGCATACAACTCGAGTTTACATACCGTATGGCGAAAAGTGGTATGAGTATTCAATTCGAAGATTGAAGGAAAATCCCACAATAGGGACTCAGGTCGCAAAGGCTTTCTTGATGCCGTGGACAAACCGTCCATGATCAGCGTCGCTTCTTTTTTTGGCGCCTACCTGGTCTTTGTTGCTTTGGCTTTCCAGATTTTTCCGCATCAGGAACAATCGGATTCGGATTGTTGCCGAGTCTACCTTCTTTCCACGCTTGTCTCCTTTCTCTAGGGGTACGAGGAATATTTTCTTCCGGCCTTGGGGGCTCATGTAAGTATATTCTTTTGATATCATGAG
>JAYYDR010000031.1:0-4244 GCA_036160735.1 Thermoplasmatota archaeon | reverse complement strand
TTGATTTGATTCATTATTTCCAGCGACAACCGTTTATACCCCTGTCCAATCGGAGGGTTGCACTTGCGAGAGTAGTGTAGTGGTTATCACCGAGCGTTGCCAACGCTTGAACCCGGGTTCGAGTCCCGGCTCTCGCACCATACTCTAACAGTAGACCATACTTAGCCTCTAGTAATATCGCAGATTCTCCTATCCCGACACTCGACTTATTTCTGGTAGACAAAGAGGGCGACAGACTTCTCGTCGTGGTCTAAAACTCCGACCTGCTGGAACCCATGCCTGTCATGAAATCTCATTGAACCTGGATTTGGAGGTTGAATGTTGACCTCAGCAGTCACTGGAATTCCATTTTCTATGGCATTCCTTTTCACAAAATCGTATAGCATTGTACCGATTTTTTGATTTTGATACTGTGTCCTTACTGCAATTCTATCAACATAAAGAAACTCATTGTAACGTTGGTTGAACCAAGCATAATTCAAGCTGCCATACGCTGTTTTTGGAGGTAGGCAAATCACAAAACCAGCTAATTCCTCTCCAAAATATGCTCCTACTGCTAACGATGAAAATTCTAGCAGTGCATCTATTTCTTCGTGAGAAACCTTACCTGTACCAGGAAGGCCATCCTCGTTGATTTTCCATATTGAATCAACGTCAGTTTTGCTAAGTGGCTTTATTTGTAATTTCATTGAATCACCACGCCACCTTATTTCATTCTAAAATGCCAGCAATCAATGTCATAATCGCTGTTCTCAGTGGGATTAACGGCCTCCAACCATCGCCTGTTAACTGCAATAATTCATTGTGTAATGGATCCAAATTTGGTCTGGAGTAAGAATCTGAACTGATCGGCTTAGGCTCCATTCCTGCAATATCATGACCAAACAATGTCTCCGCAGTAAATTCACCAGTTTGCCCCTGATCTGTTCTATTCCACAACATTTCGAATTCTGCTTTCGTATCGTCGTAAGACCATTCCCTTCTTCCACACATGTGCAAGTCGGAGAAGTTCTTTCCCGACAATGCAAGGTGTGCGATGGCGTTTGCCGCATCGATTGCGCTTAACCAATATCTTGGTCTTTTTTCGCAATCCTTTCCGGTCAACCAACTCATGAACTCATTTGACATCCATCTATCCTCCCTTGTGGGTATCAAATCATGGATGAGCAAATTATCACCTACGATTAGGTCGGCTGGACTACCATCGAACGAGATAGAATACCCATCCCCTTGCTCTGATAATGTTACATCTGAGTACTTCAGAAGAGATGCATTTCTAATTTTATGAGATTCTTGTACGGCGACGACATCAACATCCATAGACAGCAATTTGTCGACGACTGCTTCACCTAGAGAACAGGTAGCGCCTATGACAACAATCGCCATTGTTCGTGAACGACAAGTATCATATTGATGAGGTTATTTATCCGCAAATTATCAATTAAAAATTGTAATTTCTAATTGGAAAATGTGATTTTGAAGACGTGCTGAAATAATATTATGCGACATCAATTAGAATCGCATTTTAGAAATGCTCGCAAAAATCGAAACACGAACGGTTATCCAATTGGAGATACGCGAATTATGCGACAAATTCAATTGGAAAAGGATTCTTAGAAGGGGGCAAGTATAATAGTCGCCACTGTCGAGGATAGATTGGTCAAGAGCCCGATAGACCAAGGAGATGGGAAAAAATGCCGAAGAACGAATACGACATCCAGGAGTTACTCCAAAGGGATGTATACGTGAATGATACAAAGGTGGGAGTCATCGTTGGAGAGAGACACCACCCGAACGAAGCAAGAGTGCGCTCAATGCGCATAATGGTAGAGCCAGGAGTCGCTGACGAATTTATGCGAAAGCCTGCTGAACTCGCACCATTACACAAGGAACTAATACACAGTATCAGAAATGATGGATCTGTAAAACTCTCAAAATCCATGAGAGAACTTCAGCGCCGCTGGAGAAATACTGTCCGAATCGATGAGAAATTGTATGCACCTGATGAAATGATGGACAGGGCTGTCCTAGACAACCAGGGTATGGAAATCGGAGTGATTACCGACCTAGTCAAAATCAAGAGAACCTACCGCGCAGTCGTAGTGAAGACAAGAATCGGGGTTCAGATGCAATACGGTATTGATACAACCATCAATATCCCAATCACAGCATTAGCACGTACACGAGAACGCCTCGACGAAGTTGTTCTTTCGAGAACATTCGACAAGTTGCTTGGACTACCATCGTACATTCAAGCAAACGACCCTGATGCAATAATCGAAGAGTGAGCATACCGTCGTCTTTATGACGGGATGGTTGGTCGGCGACCTGCCTTTGCGCGGGTAGCTTAGTCGGCTGGAGCACCCGGCTGATAACCGGGAGGTCGCAGGTTCAAGTCCTGCCTCGCGCACCATTTACGATACACAGTATGTCGATTTCATCGATTGTTCTTGAATGGATAGAACACTATGTTGATGAGAATCCTCATTTAGCCCCATCGCCGGCACTGGTAACATGGTAGTGGTGTCAGGAAGTAATTCCAGAGCACTTGCAGAAGACCTTGCCAATCAACTCGATTGGGAGCACCACTCACTTGAGGCTCGCAGATTCCCCGATTCCGAGGGATACATCAGAATCCCAGAAGACTCTATTGAAGCCGTTAGAAAGGAGCCCGTCGTCCTAGTTTCCAACACATTCCCTGATGCAGGAATAGTTGAGACGTTACTTTTGCTGGAAGCGATAAGAGATGTGCGAGCTGGTAGAACTGAAAATCTAAAGGAAATCGGCCCGCAATCCATGGAACCCGTTGGCCCAGGTGTAATCGTAGCAATCCCATACTTCGGATATTCAAGGCAGGATAAGAGATTCAGACCTGGCGAAGCAATTAGTGCAAAGGCGATTGGCAGACTACTTTCAGCCCACTGTGATGGGATCATTGTTTTCGATTTACACGCACCTGCAGCGCTTGAAGGAATGCCGATACCTGTGGCATTCACATCAGCAATGCCGGAAATTGCTGCTCATCTGCAAGAAACCGTTAACCCAGACTTCATCCTATCTCCCGACAAAGGTGCGATAGATCGAGCAAGTGCTGTTGCTCAAGCGATTGGTTTGCCATTTTCATATCTTGAAAAAACAAGAATCGATGCCCATACTATTGTGCACAAGGCAAAAGATTTGCAGGTCGAAGGAAAAATAGTTGCAATCGTCGATGATATGATTGCAACTGGAGGAACTATTTGCAAGGCTGCTGATGCCCTTAGAAGCCAGGGCGCAGTGGAAGTTCATGCAGCATGTACTCATGGTTTGTTCACAGGCGGTGCCATCGCAAGACTATCAAATCATGTAGACGGCGTACATGCTACCTCTAGTCTTCCAAACAGGAGGGCTGTAATCTCCGGAGGCGCTGCACTGGCTCGTGGTGTCCGTGAAATCCTATCAGATTTGAATTGGTGATTGCTGAAAGGCAATCCGTCGTGTTTATATCCGCGAGGTCGTGCGCAGCATTGCTTCACACAAGCATGAGAGTGATTTCAATGAGTGCACACGTGTCATATGAGACCCCTGGCGATGTCGCAGACAAGATCTACGAAATGGTACAGGCTAACAACAACGGAAGAATGAAGAAAGGATCTAATGAGGTAACTAAGGCTGCTGAACGCGGTACTGCAAAGTTCATCATTATGGCAGAGGATGTTAACCCGCCAGAACTACTGGCACACATCCCTCTTATCTGCGCTGAGAAAGGTATCCCATACGGGTACGTTCCTAGCCAAGAGTTCCTAGCAAAGGAAGCCGGAATGCCAGGCGGCGTTAAGACTGCATCCTTAGCCCTACTAGAAGTATCAAAGGGTGCTCAAGAAAAATTCAACGAAGTTGTAGAGCTCGTTAAGGGGCTAAACAGCTGAATAACAAACTGAATTCGGAGGAATAAGAAATGTCTGAAGAACTCGGAGGATGGCCAGCAGAGGTCGTCGAAATCGTAGGCAGAACCGGAATGACTGGTGAAGCTACACAAGTTAAGGTGCGTGTTAACGATGCACCAAATCCAAGAGATGTCGGCCGTATTATCACAAGAAACGTGGTAGGACCCGTTCGTGTCGGCGATATTCTAATGCTAATCGATACTGGCCGAGAAGCCCGTAAACTCAACTTTAGGTGATACAAATGCCAGAACAGAGAATTTGCAGTTTTTCCGGCGATGTTATCGAACCTGGAACAGGTTTGATGTTCATCCGCCGCGA
>JAYYDR010000030.1:0-21806 GCA_036160735.1 Thermoplasmatota archaeon | reverse complement strand
ATAACCTGAACTCAGACATTCAATCGCTCCACTGTATCCAGAGTATAATGCTCCTGAATCCGGAATTGAAGCAGCGTTACCGTTGCTAGCAGAACCATCAAAGTGGTTGTCAATCGTATTTCTCAGCGAATTTATATCACTTGTATCGCCGACTGGCGTTACGTAGCCGTTCTTGATTAGGTAACCCATTGGCATAAGCATTCCTGCAGACTTTAACCAGCCTGTATGGCAGGAAGTCTTTCCAGCAAGCATAGCAAATGGATCGGTTGAATCATCACCATCCAATACAGCATCCGCTATATCAGAACCATTCAATACCCATCCTGAGGCATTGTAGTGAGTAGCCCCCTCTGAGGTCGTTGTTTCTACAGCCAAGACAGATAGACCGTACTCTTTCCAACCTATCCATGCTGGACCACCCTCAAGGAAGCCAATATCGGCATTTCCAAACCTTAGTGCTTGGATGATCATACCTTCGGAAGACACATCGTACAAGTTAACCTCTACTCCCAAATCAGCAGCAAGTCTGTCAGCCATACCTTGTGCTTGAGCGTTTGATTCTGAATCATCAGCGAGGTAGTATGCAATATTGATTGTGGACTTTATCGCACCTGTTTCAGTTCCGTCTGCAAATGCGTTGCCATACTTACTCGAGATTCCTGGAATGTTCATTAGCGCAGCGCCATAGGTACCAAGGTGTGTTTCTGTATCTGTTGCAATGATTGCTTCTGTCCCTAATACATTGTTTAGAATTGCCAAACCCTCTTCGTTATCATTCATCGAAACCAGAGCATTCTGAATTAGCAACTCCTTCTCATCGTTCAATACATCGTCGTTGAACATTATCGAATGACTTGGAGATGAACCGAACTTTGGTAAAGCGATATATTCAGTTATGTCTAAACACCATGCTTCATTCTGGGTTGGATCGTCATTTGCACAGTAACCACCCGGTGTTGAATCCTTTGCGAATGCAACATCGCCATATCCTTCACTTAGGCACTCCAAAGCACCGTCATACCCGGAATACAGGGCACCGCTTTCTGGAATAGATGCAGCATTACCTGCGCCAGTACTTCCATCGAAGTAGTCGTTAATTGTGGTTCTAAGAGTCTCTGTATCAGACATATCTCCTTGAACTGTTACATACCCATTGCCAATTAGATAACCCATAGGCATCAACATTCCAGCGGACTTTAGCCACCCAGTGTGACATGAGGTCTTGCCAGCGAGAAGTGCGAATGGGTCTGTTGAATCATCACCGTCAAGGTGGGCTTCTGCAATGTCAGAACCAGCGATTACCCAAGCATGTGCATCGTAGTAAGCACGCCCATCACTCTTTGTATCAGCAGCCATAACATCTAGACCGTAAGCATTCCAGCCAACCCAGGCTGGACCACCGTCAATGTTCATTGCGATGTCCGCATTTCCGAACCTTAGTGCTTCCATTGCAAGACCGGAACTTCCGACGTTGTAGATACTAACGTCCATGCCCAATTCCTCGCAAAGATAGTCTGCTATTTGTTGAGGGTTTTCAAGACTATCAGCAGCCATGTCTTCCTTGACTTCATACGCAATCACAAGCTTATCGCCAGAGCACGCACTTACACTTTCATCTTCCTTATCGTCGCCACCGATGCAGCCTGCCAATGAGGCAGTGCACATCAGTAAAATCATCAAAATTGTCTTTGTATTTGTCACCATTGTCGTCACCGATTTAGGGTGCCCGAAAAGTCGGACATTCATAAGTTTTAGGGCTCCCTAAAAATTAATAATTTAGGGCCCCCTAATTATTTATTTCTTGAAATTCAACAACTATCTTTTCTTCGAAAACGTCATCCTGCGACGATGTTATCGGGCGCGTTATTGTTAGTAATGTTAGCTCACCACCAACATTTGGGAAGCCAACAACTAGGACTGTTGCAAGTATTGTTTCAAAGCCATCACGCTTTACATTAAATCTTGAGATGAATAATTCCTCACCTCCATATTCATGTCCACCTTCGCTTTCAACATCTTCAAGCCAGAAAGCTTCAGAGTCGATACTAAACCCAGGGATGTAGGAATCCATAACCTCAATCGATTGTCTCATCCTTTCTTCATGGACACCTAGCATAACACCCAATGCCAAGCTGGATGAATCCTGGGCGAATGGGGAATATGTGTGTGGTGTTCTTGCATTAACAACTGCAATAACTGCCCCGTCATAGAACCAAGTGTACTGTTCACTAGCTGGCCATGCTGGAGCATGTGGGTTTTCTGTCGCTATTGGATTACCCCATTCACTTGGAGCCTCAGGCTCACTGACTGGATAAAATCCGAAAGAATTCAACAATAACACAACAATGATTCCGATTGCTATTCGTCTATTTTTGAACTTAGTCCACTCTTCTCGAGCAGCCGGACTTGAGAAAGATACCAACAACGTCAGCGGAATTAGTGCGAATATTCCCCATGGCACCACCCACAATAGTGCAATGAAGGCAACCAATCCAAGCATCAGTGTCTTGTCGAAATCGTCTGCTCGGAATTTCACCATTCCGTAAAGCGCAGCGATGATTGTCAGTGATGCAATTATGCCACCCAGCACAAAGTGGCCTGTGAACTAACAAGGATAAGTTCAACCCTAGAAGTGTAGGTCAAGCGGCACATTGTAATGGGTGAATGTGCGCTTCCGGTTCGATGGAAACCATCCTGAGTCTGTCCGAGGTGTCGTGGCGGCACCAAGTTCGAGACTTTTCATCGTGGAAGCCTTGGGCAAAGAGGGATGGTGCAGGAATTTATTCGATTGACCTCGAAATCAAATCTGGGACAATATTGGGGCTTATCGGACCAAACGGAGCTGGAAAAACCACTCTGATGCGAGCAATATGCGGATTATATGATTGCGAAGGATTCGATAAATCGTGTGAAACAAGGAGGGGCGAGATTGGTTACATGCCGGAACAAGTTCGCTGGGAAGGGAGAATCACGGTAAATCATGCATTGAAATCCATAGCAATGATGCGAGATGATTCAGTGGATGTCGAGAGTTTGATACAAACCGTTGGCCTTTCATCCAAGTCTGACCAAATGCTTGACAATCTCTCTCAGGGAATGCGACAGAGGTTATCCCTTGCCTGCGCTTTGATTGGTAATCCAAAACTCCTCGTCATGGATGAACCGTTGAATGGACTTGACCCATTAGCTCAGAGAGCATTCTCTAATCTACTAAAGAATCTAGCCAAAAAGGGTGTAGCGGTCGTAATTTCATCGCATCAAGTTGCAGATCTTGAATCACTGGTTGATGAAATTGCACTTCTTCATCAAGGTCAGTTGTTGATTGAAGGAACTCTAACAAAAGTCAGGAAAGATCTCGGTCTCGAAGACAATTCTGGAATTGTAGAAATGATATGTTCTGCTACCGGCATAGACCCAGAAGACGTAAGTTTAGAGTTGTCTAGAGACAACATGCTCCCATTCAAGAGTCTTGGAGGTGAGGAGGAATGAACGCCTTTTCGCTTGGAGTTCAAATTATGAAAGAACGTCTGACTGCAGGGCGGATGATGGTCATTTGGCCACTTCTTGCTATGTTTATTCTGTTCTCGAGTTGGGGATTGTCTGACCCTAAAGTGAATCTGCCAGCTAGTATTGTAATCGATTCAGCATACGATGTAATGTTCGTTTCAACAGCATTCATCATTTTCTCTGCGACTTTGGGTGCCGTTCTGATTTCATTTGATGGAGTTAGCAGAGATAGGTTATCAGGAGTACTCGAAGTGAAGCTATCACAACCAATCAATCGCTCTATTTTTGCTAAGTCTTTGTTGTTAGGACATTGGAGTGCAATTTTCCTACCTGTGATGGTTTTAAATTTGGTAAGTTTGTTTGTAATTTGGTACAGAATGGATGATATTCCAAGCATAGAGGAATTATTCATTCACACACTAGGAACCGCTCTTTTGCTGCTTTGGTATACTTCGATACAACTCTTAGCATCCTCTTGGGCCAAAGACATGGGTTCCTCAATTGCTGTTGGATTAGGAGTTTGGATGATCTTCACTCTTCTCTGGTTAGTTTTGACCACGGTAGTTGCAGGTTTGTCCGGAGTAGGAGTGGATGACCTAAATTCTTCAGAATACGTGAGAATTGATGCAATAATGGATTTATTTTCTCCTAATGGAGTATATCATCATCTTCTAGAAATGCCGTTAGACGATGTTGACAGAGGCATGTCTCCGCTTTACATCAGCATTGCAGCAATCCTGTGGAGCATAATCCCAATCCATCTATTCACTAGGCGGATAGAACGCCTCCAACCTTAGCAAACATAGGAACACACTAAGAGTAGTTTGTCCTACGCACCAAACATGAAGAGAAGGTTATGTGCAGTCTTGCTTGCTGTTTTGATGGCAACAGTTTCATTGACCAACACTACAATGGCAGAGGATTCTGGACGTCAAATGGAAGACGTGGACTGTTCAGGTTACACGTTCGAAGATTTGTTTGAGTATGATAACGCTGTATTCATGTTTAAGATATTAGATGATTGGGCTACATCCGACCTGTACGCTAATTCATGGGTTAACGAGAGCCGTGCTGCGACAGTTCGTGAAAACCTAGATGGGTTGTTTGATGGATTCCCTGGTGGAAACAATTCTTGGATTTCAACTGACGAAAGAGATGCTGTAAGGTCAATCGGTGCAAAGTGCATTGCTGACATGTACACAAGAATCGGAATTCGTGAAGGTCTACCTCACAGAGGTGGAGTCGATTGGAACGATGTGGAATTCGTAGAAGATGGCATTGGCCTCGAAGAAGTAAACTTGATTCCTGAAGGCCATCCTGAAGAAAGGTCTTGCTCGGGTAGGTATGCCTTCGCTAGTGCAGACTGCCAAGAGGTACCAGTTACAGCAACAAATAACCTCGAAATATCGATGTTCACAAAGGAAGAGGAAACTCACAACACTCGATTTAACAAGTTGCCAAATTCAGGACAAAGTGACTTCACAGTGGCCATGAATGTTACCAATGTAACGAGTGCTACAATGATGTTCACATTCCCGTTTATTGACGGAATGAGAATGGCCAACTGGACAATCTTGGATGATGGTGTTGAGAACCTAGGTGCAGGTTCTATTGAGGAGATATTCTTGCCAGACGGTAGCGTCAGAGTAAGTGTCGACATTCAATATGACAAGGCGGATTATCCAATGATTCGCAACATATTCTTCGATATGACTACCTCGCCTCCCGATACAAACGACTTCCCGGTTTGGACAGGCAATGAACCAGCGGATGACACAATCGTTCCAATGATCAAAGATGGTAGCGAGGTTGTTGCAATCTCTGGCGAGACTATGTTGGACTGGGCATCTGATAACGATGCTTGGGGACTTGATTGTCAGTTCACTGAAACTGGATGGTCGAGCAGGATGAACTCTGATGGTGACTTACTTGTCACATCAGGAAGTTCTCAATCATCTGATGCAACTTGTCACCTCGTAGACCCATACGGAGCCACTAGCAATGCAAGCCACACATGGAGATTCGGCCAACCTGCAAGCTTTTCAGCTACTGTCGGCATGTTCACTGATTCAGTAGAAATTGATTCTACACCGTCTCTACTCGTGCAAAACCTTGCTGTAGCAATCTCAGCTACTCAAGAAAGCACAACAGGAGTTGCGACAAATGTGAACCTTGGTTCTACAACTTCCAGTGATTCTGTAAGCCTATCTGGAATCTCTCCAGGTGCATTCATGATCCACGTGGTGGCAACATCTCCGGGAATGTTAGATTGGGAAGCAGAATTCGATTTGGGGTTAGAAAAGAGAAACTCCCTGCCGGTTGTTACCATCGATTTTGACTCAATCGAAGGAACATACGCAACATGGTCTTCTGATCAGTATTCATTCACACTTACCGGAACTGCGGTTGACCCAGATGGTGGAACTGTAACACTGTCGGCTGAGATGTGTGATGAGACATCAACAGGATTCACCACCACCGGTGACGATTGGAGTGTCACGCTATCAATTGCAAATTGTGTCGCACAAGGCCTGACTGAGTACTATGTTGTAATCACAGCAACAGATTCTGTCGATGCGATTAGTTCTACTGACATCACTGTACCAGACCCATATTCTACAGACAACTCAGGAACAGAAAACACAGATGACACATCCGAAGAAGAAAGCGGATTACCTTCAGTAGGCATGTTTGCATCAATCGTGGCAATGCTTGGTGCTGCGCTACTGGCTAGAAGAGACTAAAACCGGCATTTGTCGGAGGTTTTTGCGATGTTCAAAGGAAGGGTGGAAAAGGTCAGCCATGAGGGCGGTCTTTTGGTGAGTTATACTGGTGCTTGCCCTGCATTGGGAAGTGTGATGGTAGACTCAAGTGAAACCTACATCGGCAAAGTCGACGGCGTAATCGGCAATCTCGAAAACTCTCTAGTCCACGTTGCTCACTTAGATAGGAAAGCGAACGCACAGGGAATGGTCGGCCTAGAGATAACAATCCGAAGCAAAAAACCTCGAGATAATCAGCGCTCAAGAGACAATGATCGCCCAAATGACAATCGCCGAGGTCGCAGTGACAGGCGTTCTAATGATAGAGGACGAAGAGACGATAGAAACAGAGGTCGCTCAAGAGATGACAAAGGCGGCAATCGTAGAGACAGAGGTGACAACCGTCGCCAAAACGAAAACCACTCTAGAAATGACTGGAAATGTGGAGAATGTGGCAATTCTAATTTTTCCTTTAGAACAGAATGTAATCGCTGCGGGGCACCGAAGGGACGTGGCGGCAGAGGTCCATCAAAACAGTGGACTGGTAACGATAGAAGAGCTGGCGATAGAAACGAAACTCCACAACCCCGTGCAGGAGATTGGGAATGTCGCAAGTGCAAGAAAATGAATTTTGCAAAGAGAAACGAGTGTTTCAGTTGTAGAACTCCAAAACGTGTTGGTGGACCAAAAAGAAAGGGCCACCATAGAAGCCATAGAGACCCACCTCCTCTTCACTCAGCAAAATACGGCAGAGGTAGGAGGGATGACAGGTGAGTGCTGAAGGCCATTACCTCGATGCGATTGAAGCGGAAGAAAAAGGTGATTTTGACGCTGCTTTAGAGCACGCCCAAAAGGCTGTAAAATCTGACCCTGAACACTCCAATGCTTGGTGGATGGTCACCTGTTTGTTAGCCCCAGATGGCAAATACCCAGATATCGAACAAGCGTCAAAAGCCCTTGCCGCCTGTACAAAAGTCGTCGAATTAGACCCTACAAGAGTTGACGCATGGGTCAAAGGTGGACGCTTGATGGTTGACCACCTAGGTCTGTTTGAGGACGCACTTCACTGGTGGCAGAGGTGCAGAGAAGCTGCACCGCTTGAGTCCGTACCTATTCTAGAACAAACTACGATTCTAGCGGATCTTGGAATGTACCCCGAGGCGAGAGACAGATTGAGTGCTCTATTCGAGGAAAACTTGGACATATCAAATTCACAACTAGCAAAAGTAAGTCAGTTGCACAAAACGCTGGAAATGTCTGCTCAACAGGACACTAATTCCCACTTCAAACCGTGGAAGAAGAATGATGGTGGATGGACTGCAATCAAAATGCGTGCTAACAAAGCACCAGTTTCTGAGAATTTACTATTCATGATGACTACAATTCCTTTCCTCATGATGGAAGTATTCCTATCTCGTTCATTGTTTGGTGATGGATGGCAGGGGTTCTGTTTCACTAGCTTCCTAATCCTAGTAACCGTGATTATTGGTATGGGATTCACAAGAAGGCTATACAGAAGTGTGAACAAGCCTGGATTCAACCTATTAAGAGCGATACAATTCGAAGCAAGCAGTGCTAGATTAGTTATCCCCAGCGATATTCGAATGGGGAAACTATACTTGTTCCTATTCTCAAGACACCCGCCAGCATTCCAGCAAAGGCTGGAGAGAATAATTGAATCTGGCAAGAGCCTTCCAAAGAATTGGAAGATGAATCTCCCGGATTTCGATTCTCATCTCGATGAAATAGGATACATCGAGGATGGCAGCGAGGACACTTCTGAACTCTCTTCTTACGAAGAAGAGTGATCATGTTCCTGCAGTGTAGTCTTTAGAGTATGCAATCTGCTCTTCAGTTAATTCATCGATTGAGAATCCTAGAGTGCTTAACTTTGTGGTTGCAAGGTCCATGTCTTGCTCCAAAGTGATGTCGTAAACCTTGGAATCCATGTCAGAACCATCTGCTGCTAGGCGGCAAAGTGAAAGGAATTGGTTTGCGAAACTCATGTCCATTACTTCAGAAGGATGACCTTCTGCTGCTGCAAGGTTAACCAAACGGCCCTCTGCTAGAAGGTGAACCTTTCTGCCATCATTTAGAGTGTATTCTTGATTCTCAGCGCGAATGGTTCGGACTGATTGTGACCTTTCTGCTAAATCTTCGATATTGATTTCACAGTCGTAATGTCCTGTGTTAGAAATAATCGCACCATCTTTCATGGCGTCAAAATGACGTCCAACAATTATGTCCTTGATTCCAGTTGCAGTGCAGAAAATATCTCCTAAAGCTGCAGCTTCATCCATCTTCATAACTCTGAAACCATCCATTACTGCTCTGAGTCCAGGTAGTGGGTCAACTTCTGTAATGATGACGTTAGCGCCCATTCCACGAGCACGCATGGCGACTCCTTTTCCGCAGTGACCATATCCTGCGACGACGAATGTCTTTCCTGCGATGAGGACACTTGTTGAGCGAAGAATACCATCAATCGTTGACTGGCCGGTACCGTATACATTGTCAAAGTCCCACTTTGTGATTGCATCATTCACTGCGATTACTGGATATTTCAAGTCTCCAGCTGCAGCCATTGCTCGAAGTCTGTGCACACCTGTTGTTGTCTCCTCTGTACCGCCAATTACTCCGGCCGCATATTCGGATTTGTCACCATGAACTCTGACGATTAAGTCTGCACCATCATCAAGGGTTAGAGTTGGCTTAAACTCCAGAGTTCTATCGATGCACCAATAGAAGTCCTCAACCGATTGACCGTGCCAAGCATGCACAGAGTAGCCTTCCCTTGCTAACCATGCTGCTACCTCATCTTGAGTTGAAAGAGGGTTACAGCCTGACCATGACAATTCAGCGCCAGCCGCTCGAATAGTTTCGATAAGAACTGCAGTTTCTTTAGTGACGTGTAAACATCCGGCAACACGCATACCTGCTAGCGGTTTGTCCTTCTCTGCCTTGGCACGTAATGCTGCTAGAACAGGCATTCTAGACCTTGCCCAATCTACAAGCAAAGCACCCTGATCAGCGAGGCTCAAATCTGCAACGGTATACAACTCACCCTTGTCCATGGACACCGCCGAGTACGCATCCCTCATAGAACAATCGGTTACACAATTCACCCCCGTTTTAAGGGGGTGAATTATGCCCTAATTCCGCTATTGTTGCTGCTGGAAATGTCCGGCATATTGCTGAGCATAGGCCCGGGCTGTTTCCTCAGGATATCCTTGAGCAATCAGTTGTTGGACGTATTGCTCCATTGGATCCATCTGAGCAACACCAGCGTATCCTGCTGCGGTTGCACCGAAGTCATCGCCCATTGAAGAATCGATGATGTCTCCTTCCTTTCCTCCCCTTAGAACGAAGAAGAGGGAGAGAAGTACCAATACAGCAATTCCGATTCCACCGCCTAGGTATAGCAATAGATTATCGTCTTCAGCTGCTACTTCATCGCTCTCTGGAGCCTTGTCAGGAATACCGTCTCCGTCTGAGTCAGTATACTCTCCTGACCACTCACAAGTGCTGGTTGTTGCATTCCAAATCCAGTATGCATCTGGTTCAGCATCTACAACTTCTGTAGGTGGCGTTATTCCTTGACATGCCGGCAATACAATCTGGATGTCGTATATGATAGGCCATCTCTTGTCATCACCTTCGTAAATCTTCAGATAGATTCTCCTGTCAAAGTCAGTCTCATTGGTGAACAAGTCACTGATGGTTAGAGTTAGGGAGAAGTCATCATTGTCTCCCAAAGCCTCTGACTTTGCCCACTTTCCTTCTAACTGTAGTGTGTACTTTGCAACAGCAGTTTGGTCGAATGTAGATTGGTCTAATGCTGCTTCAACGTAAACGTCTCCCTGCTCAGCACCATCTAAGATTGTACCACTCAGAGTAATGGTGTCTGTTACAACCTGTGTGCCGTTTAATGACAAGTCTAGTTGGACGGTTGGTTCTGCATCACCGAATCCTTCTGGAACAACCGAGAAGTACATCTTGTACTTGTCAGAACTCTTTCCTGCTTGGTCGAATACAACCAATTCGATACGGATCAGTGATTCTGTTTGACCACTCGGGTCAACTGTTACGTTGTTAAATTGATATGACCACTTACCGTCACTCGAACTAGGAGTAACGAATGTGTGGCCATCCAACTTGTAATTGTCCTCATCGTATGGCTTGTCGAATAGTACTGTCCACTCATATTGTTCGATACCGTTTCCAGTCAGAGCGTCAGCGTCTGAAGAGTTGCCAGCATCGAAATGGATGACTAGAGAACCTGTATCATCTAGATGAAGTCTCTTTTGAGGCCAATCTACACCCGAAACGGTCTTGAGACCTTGGTCTTCGATTCTATCTTCGTATTCAGCACGCATATCGATTTCTACGTCTGCAATAGGCCTGTATTCGTCTGCTCTTGTATCATCTGTCTGTACAGTGACTGAGATAGTTCTCGAGTGACCTTCATCATCGTGCAGATAAAGAGTAATTTCCCAGGTTGCTCCCTGTAGACATCCTGTAGCAGAAGACAAGTCAACCTTACAGAATTGAACCATTGGGTTTGCTACATCTGTGTGGTCTGTGCCACTAGCCATTGAAGCTCCCATCCAATCTGTAGGTCCGCTCATTACCCAATCTGTGTGCAGAGTCTCTGTGGAAGTTGTTTGGTATCCGAAGGTTACCTCGGAGTTACTCTTCATGTAATGGTATGCATATCCACCTGTTGATGGGTCGAAGGATGGTACTTCCCCGTTGATGGTTAGGTCCAAACCGTTTCCTAGTGTACCGAACCCTTGAGGGTATGGTGACACGTGGTAATCTAGCATGTTTCCTAGAAGTGGGAAGGTAGCGCTGTCTGCTCTCTCAGATACGCTCTCCACGTCGATTGTAGTGACTATTAGTCCTCCATCCACGTAACTGCATACACCAAGAACAGTGTCCTGGGAATCTGCCTGAGATTGAATCAATCTCTGGAAGGACCCACCTTCCTCTGAGTATCCACCACATGCACGTGGTATCGCTGTCGAAGATGCACTCTTTGTATTGACAATCGCCTCAGTTACGGTTCCGAACTGGTCGAATCCTTGGAATGCTGCTAGGTCAACACCTTCCAAAATCGGGTGATATGGATCTGCAACTTCCATGTTGTTGTAGGTAATTCTTGTCTCTGGCGTATCTCTAGGCTGAATGTGCATGTCAAACGGCAAGAGGCTCTCACCTGTTGACGATGAGTACTCATAGTAATCTGTAGCACTTGAGAGGTGTACTTGCACAGTACCACCAGATGACATGAAGTTCTTCAATGCGTTTTGGTTTGTAGATGAACCA
This sequence comes from Thermoplasmatota archaeon, assembly GCA_036160735.1. Taxonomy (GTDB): domain Archaea; phylum Thermoplasmatota; class Poseidoniia; order Poseidoniales; family Poseidoniaceae; genus MGIIa-K1. The sequence goes on along the minus strand of JAYYDR010000030.1, from coordinate 10,209 downwards.
ATCAACTCATAGTATCCCTTTCCACCTTCATCACTCGGCTTAGCTGTGTTTACATCCTGCTGAGGCATGATGACCTTATCGTAGTGTACGAGCCATCCTAGGTCTAGGTATTCACTCCAATCGTTGATGTTGTATTGAGTGTATGTCATTCCGAGAATTACCATATCTTCCTTAATCGCTGTAACTCTAGCAGAATCTCCTGATAGGATTGCTACATCGACATCGTATGCAAATCCAGCGTGGAAGTATCGTGTGTTTCCAGATGAACTGCCGTCTGGCAAAGTTGCGTGATAGCTGATGTTGTACTTGTGACCGTCCATCCAACCGTTCCATGGTGTGAAGGTAACCGTGGTCCTCTCGTTTGCTGCGAGCGTTACGCTAGGTCCAGCGGTTGTGGAGTGAACTTGTGCTCCAGTATCCATGTCGACTACAGTCATGTGGAATGTGTAATCTCCCTGTAGTACACCATTAGTTGCAGATAGCGACCAGTCGTGTTCTGTGACATTGTCGATTGGTAGGATACAATCTAGAACAACATCGGACAGGCAGGAAAGTGTATCCGGTTTACCGAGTGTAATGTCAACGCTTTCTACCGAGAAGATTACTCTTGCTAGGTTGTTTGCAACTGAGATTTCTTCGGCACCGAACCATGGTGTTCCCTGAGTGGTGTTGTCAAAGATTGATTCAACTTCAATCATGTAAACTCCGGAAACGAAGTCGTGGTTTGATACTGTGATTGTTCTGTTTTCTTCAGCATCGAGGTCTACAACAGATGTGCTGTAAACCGCATCCTGAGTGAATGAGAACTCCTGCAGAGAAATGTTGTCGAATGCAACACCACGAACACCGTCATTCTGTCCGTTGTGGATATCGTCATTGGAGCGGAACTCGAAGTTGATATCTACTACAGATCCGGCCAGACTGATACACTCATCTGTCCAATCGTTTGTATCTGCAGATGTTGTATTGAAGATGTACAAGTGAGTCAAGTCAATGCTCCTGCTTTGAACAAGTCCATCAGTGTTGTAGAATACGTTGTAGTTTCCAGACCCGCCGTTTACGTTGGTAGGGTCACCGATATACTCGATTTCAGTGTTGTCGATTGTGGTCTCATTGACTGGGTCAATGAAACCATTTTCGTCCTCATCAACGATACAGAAACCGTCTTCGTTGTAGTCATTCCATTGACCGTAGATTAGACCACTGTAATCGTTGCCTCCAGTCGTCCAATCAGCCGTAATTGCAGCGTAATCGTTGACATCAGTAGTTTGTCCAGATTGCTGGATGTCGAACCATGTTTCAGCGAAATATTCGAAATTTAGAGCAACGAAGTCTCCACTCATGCTCGTCAAATCGATGTCAGGAATGGTTAGGGTTTCATTTTCCCAAACGCTACCGTAGCTGTTTGGTGTATCACAAGGATGTCCGAACCAGTATGCGTTTGAACCGAATACCCTCTCTGGGCATGATGAATCATCTAGGATTCCACCATTTGCGTTACCGTCATCGGTGTACCTGAATCCGGATGACCCACCCTCGAATCCTTCATCACAAACAACAAGTGGAGATCCACAGTATACATCTGTTGGAATCGCACTGAATACCGTAGCCTCAAGGTCAAATGTTACGTTAGTGTTTCCAAGGTGCTCTACCTTTACGTTGACAGGGAAGTTACCTTCTGCGTACAAACTACCGGGCTTGAAATCTTCAATTCCGACAACTCCTGGGTCATACAAATTGAATGCTGTGACATATCCAACAATTTCATCGTTAGCCGGTTGTTCGTCTTGACCATAGTTCAACACTGCTGAGATACGGTAAGTAGTGCCATTTGTGAAATCTGCTGAAATTGCAGAAGTGTAGTCCTCGTTTGGAGCGAGGTTGTTCATGTTGATGTTTGACTGCTGGGTCTGAACATTACTTGTGAATACGGTGTTCTGCTTCCAGATTGTGACATTGTCAATTGCAAATCCATCACGGCCACTCCAAAGTGATTCATTGGCTCCTAGAGATCCTTCCCAACCAGATTTGAATCTAAATCTGATGTCAATAGTTTCGCCAGCGAACCTAGACAACTCGAATGCACCTAGTCCCTCTTCAGTAAAGTTGCCCCAACCATACTGAGTACCCGGGATTGCTCCACCATATCGGTAAATTGCAGCATCTAAACCTGTGTTAGCTTCACTTTCTACTCTACCGTTGTCATATCCGCCCCAATAGCTTGTTCCGGAAGCACACTGCCCTGCGAAGTAGGCTGTGTTTGGACAGTTCAGTAAAACCCATCCAACGTCTTCTGAGAATACTTCAATCATTGCTGCATCGTCCCATACTTCAGCCAAAACAAATCCATTCTGATCTTGAGAGTACAGGTCTGCTAGACCGAGATGACGGAAAATTTCCAGACTCATCCAAGCACGGTCTGCACCAGTCAAGTCCACGTCGTTTAGGACTAAACCTTCGTCCCAGTTTGGCTCATATCCTGACCAAGTGTCCCCGCTGGAGTTTGTCTTCATTAGACCAGACCACATGAAATCAGTCGGATTGTTTGCGTTAGCAGCCTCTGAGGCTGCATTGTTCCCGGAGGTGTGGCCTACAGTACTGTTTGCTGCTACTTCCTCGTGCCAATGAGCAACTCCGTAGTATGCTTCAGTAGACCAAGTACATCCTGTTCCACAGCCACTTCTGTCTTCGGGGTTGTCCCAGTCCATTGCATAGACTGTGACGTTGCTGGATGCTGCTTCATCAACTTCCTTGATTTCAACATCTAGTGTTGCTTGTCCGTTTAGAATATCCATTCCTGTGTTGGTTACTGTAACCTCAACTTCACGAGTTCCTTCACCGAGTGCGCCAACGTATGCATCTGTTGGGCTGATATCTATGCTAGAAACCGCTAGGTCCTTGTTGTCCATCTCAATAACGACAATTCTGTCATAGGAACCATCCCAGCCAAAGTTGTCATCGTAAGTGAATTGGTCGTAAGCACCGTGTCCAACAATCAAGTCAGGAGCGCTGTTTGGACCACCGATGACTTGTCCAACAGTGACTGTAGTAGGTCTCATTGCACCGAAATATTCCAGTGGGCTCATGTGACCTCCACCACCGTTTGATAGTGTTACCTGAACGCTAGTTGGTAAGTTTAGGTAGTAAGTTGAAGTAGTCTCTCCAGTTGATGAGGTAGAGTTGGACTGTCTAAATTTGGCAGCGTGAACGAAATCTGGTTCACCATCACCGTTCAACTCTGCTACGGTAACTTCCCATGCGATGTATGGTCCAAAGTACACAGTCTTGGTTTGACTGAATGTGTGTGTTGATTGAGTGATTGTTGCATAACTCACGTTTTCAGTGTTTGCGTCATTCATTGCCACAACGTCAATGATGCCGTCCTCATCCATGTCTCCGATGTCGAAACCACCGAATTCTGCTCCGAGTTTATGGTTGTGAGCAGATCCTGTGTATCCGACTCCTGAACCGGTTACACCTCCAGAAGTCCATGTTACAGTTTCTGGGAATTTGTTAGAGTTACAATCGAATTCAATCACGGTTACGTTGTCTGAGTGGCCAGGCGCAGTGCTTGTACCTGTCAGGTAATCGACACCTTCTGCCCTGACAAGCCACATGTCGACGTCATCACAAGAACCGCTAATGCTGGTCTGGGACGGCTCGCCCCAATCGCCTAGCTCAAGTTCTCTGTATGCATTCTGTGTTGAATCTCCCAGAGCAGTTATTTGGCCCTGAGTTGATGAAGTAATTGGGCCCATGTAAGTTACCGCTCTCTGGTTCTTTATGTCTGCAAGTAACTCAAGAGTTACAATGTCGTCGTTTCCATCGCCGTTCAGATCCGCTACTGCTAGGTCCCACATCCAAATTACATCGTATTGCTCTCCGATAGAGAAAGTTTGCTCGTTACATCCACCGTTTTCGATGATGGTTACGTTTCCTGGCGTGTCAACAACAAGTGCCCCAGAAGCATCTTGGGTCAGAGGTCTGTTTCGTGCGTAAATGACGATGTCAATCGCATTGTCACCAGTGAATTCTCCGACCTCAACCTGCTGGGTGTTAGAATGGTCTTCGAAATCTGCATCCTGGTTTTGATTAGCAGATGTCCAAATATCAGTCCTTTCCTGGAAATGACCGTTTTCATTCCACAGTACCGAAATCTTGGTACTGCGGTCGTTTGCTGTTACAATATCTAAATCACCGTCACAATCGAAGTCGCCCAAAGCAACGTCTACAGGGTCTGTGTCAGTTGTATAGGTCCTTGAAGTCGAAGCGGACACAAGGTTTGCGGCGGTCGTTGAAAGTAACATTACTAAAACTAAGAATAACGCTCTACCGCGTCCTTCTACATTCATACTCTTCCAAAGCATCTTCATCACTCGTTTCTGCGGACTCTAACTACCACTTTAATTCCTTTGGAATGATGTCTGAATGTGATTTGCACAAATGCTGCGCAGTACATCGATTTTACCAAAAAGGGGAAAATTTCGATTAATTCACAATCCAGAGGCTAACCAAGCGGGAGATGGACCCCAACCTGTGTTATCCCCACCATGGACTTTTACGAGTTTACCGGACCTGAACATTGCCTCCAAAAATAGTTCGAGTTCCATGCCTTCTCTATCGCCCAGATAGTCGCTTGCAGCTAAGGCTATCGTTTCCGTCGTGATTGCAGTGACTCCGTGATTTCTTACCGCAATTCTGAGTAATTCTTTGAGCCATGCTTCAGCCATCGGGTCCTTAACCATCGGACCTTGAGCAGGCTGAGGTTCTTCGATATCTTGCAGTTGTTCTCTCAACTGATCGGCGGTTGGCCGGATTGGTTGTTCGAGTCCAACCTCAACTAATTTTGCTGCTAAATCCAATTCCCCAATCGGCCTTCTAATCACTGGAATCCTGGATGGGTCTGGTTCGGGACCCATGTCCTTCGGCTTTTCCTCGGGCATCGAAATGTCGCTTGCAAATCCTGAGTTAGACAAAGAGGTGCTATCCACCGCCATTGGCATAGCCCAACCGACTTTGGAAAGGCCTAGTTCTGAGACTATGCTACGGACCCAATCCGCCTCTCCTTCAAGGAGAACGTCGACATCATCGTCATCGCTACGAAATCGATAACGAATGTATCCATGAAGGTCCTGCATAGTACCCTCCTGATGGTAAGAGGAAATCAAACCACCGGTTATTGGGCAAGATTTCTGAGTACAGTGTGAAGGATTCCACCATTTCGATAATAATCAACCTCAACTGGAGTATCCAAGCGTACATCGACTGTAAATTCGACAGAAGTTCCATCAGATTTGGTAGCTATGACATTTAATTCCTGCAAGGCTTGTACGTCATCAGTAACAGGGATATCATAAGATTCGGTTCCGTTTAATCCCAGCGAATCTGCATCTTGACCTTCCTTGAAAGTTAGTGGAAGAACACCCATTCCGACTAAATTTGACCTGTGAATTCTTTCAAATGAAGTTGCGATAACAGCCTTTACGCCTAGCAAATACGTTCCCTTTGCGGCCCAGTCTCTACTACTTCCAGTTCCATATTGTGAGCCGGCTAATACGACCATAGGACCGTCATTGTCCATTGCAGCTTCAAAGACCGAAGAAACCTCTCCAGTCTTGTGATTTAGAGCATATCCACCCTCTGTCCCTGGAGCCATTTGGTTGCGAACTCTCACGTTAGCGAATGTTCCTCGCATCATAATTTCGTGATTGCCTCTTCTGCTACCGAATGAGTTGAAGTCTCCCTGTTCGACACCTCTCTCTGTAAGCCACTTTCCTGCAGGACCATCTGCAGGGAATGCTCCTGCTGGAGAGATGTGGTCTGTTGTGATTGAATCGCCGAGTTTCAACAGAACTTTCGCACCGTGAATGGATTCAATCGGCTTCGCTTCCTTTGACAAGCCTTGGAAGAAAGAAGGAAGGCGGATGTAAGTAGAATCATCTTGCCACGGATATAGTGGGGATGCTTCGCTTGGTATTGAGTCCCAACGTGGCTCTTGCATTACAGTCGCATACCGCTCACGGAACATTTCAGGTGTGATTTTTGCCATCGCTTCGCTCAATTGCTCATCTGATGGCCACAAGTCAGACAGCATAACCGCCTCACCCATTCTGTCAAATCCTATCGGTTCAGTTGTCAAATCAACATTCAGATTTCCTGCAATTGCATATGCAACAACCAAAGGAGGGCTTGCTAGGTAGGAAGCCTTGACCTTTTGATGGACTCTTCCTTCGAAATTACGGTTACCCGAGATTACAGAACCCACAATCAAATTAGATTCGTCGATTGCAGCCTCAATATCTGAATCGAGTGGGCCGGAGTTTCCGATACAGGTTGTACATCCGTATCCAACATTGTTGAATCCAAGCGCTGCTAGGTCCTTGTCGAGGCCATTTGCTTCATAGTACTCGGTAACAACTCTTGAACCGGGTGCCAATGAAGTCTTGACCCACGGTTTTACCATGAGTCCACGCTTCCTTGCATTTCTTGCCAACAGACCCGCTGCAAGCATTACACCTGGGTTAGATGTGTTGGTACAGGAAGTTATTGCAGCGATTACAACATCGCCGTGATTGAGGTCGTAATCATCACCGACCAAGGATGATTTTGACAGGTCTGCCTGCGACAGGCCATGTCCTTGGTGTCCAACTTCGTGAGTTAGTGACTCTTCGAAGTGTGATGCCATGTTTGACAAATCGACTCGGTCTTGAGGACGCTTTGGACCTGCTAGCGCAGGTTCAACAGTGGACAAATCGAGTTCGAGAAGTGCGGTGTAACTCTTTTCTGGATCACTTGAATCATACCACAGGCCTTGAGCCTTACAATAAGCTTCTACTCCTGCAATATCCTCTTCAGTTCTACCTGAGAGCCTCATGTAGGATAGAGTGTTATCGTCAACTGGGAAGAAACCACATGTTGCACCGTATTCTGGAGCCATGTTTGCAATCGTTGCACGGTCTGGGAGTGATAATGCAGCCATTCCTTGGCCAAAGAATTCTACGAATTTGCCAACAACTCCGTGCTCACGGAGCATTTCTACGATTCTAAGCGTCATGTCCGTGGCAGTTACCCCTGCGTTCAGAGACCCAGTTAGGCGGAAACCGACAACATCAGGTGATAGCATGTAGATTGGCTGGCCGAGCATTACGGCCTCAGCCTCAATTCCACCTACACCCCATCCTAAGACACCAAGTCCGTTGATCATAGTGGTGTGGGAGTCTGTTCCAACCAATGAATCAGGGAGCCAGACACCGTTTTCTTGGCGTGCAACTGTAGCAATCCATTCCAGGTTAACCTGGTGGACGATTCCTCTTGAAGGAGGAACTGCTCTGAAGTTTTCAAGGGATTGTTGACCCCATTTTAGGAAAGTGTATCTTTCCATGTTCCTGTGGTACTCGATATCTAGGTTTAGGTCTAGAGCCTCAGGATTTGCTCCTGAGATATCAACCTGAACAGAGTGGTCGATAACAAGGTCGACTGGCACCTGAGGATTCACTTTCTCAGGGTCTCCGCCCATCTCTACCATGGCGTCTCTTAGCGCTGCTAAATCGACAACTGCAGGTACGCCTGTGAAATCTTGAAGGATTACTCTTGAAGGACGGAACGGGATTTCTCCTCTCTCGCCATTTGCACTCCAAGATGCGATATTCCTAACATCTTGTTCTGTAATCAGGAAACCGTCGCAGTTTCTGAGAGCTCCCTCCAAAAGTACACGAATTGAGTATGGAAGGCTTGAGGTGTCCAGCCCGGATGCATCAATTGAATCAAGTGCGTGATAGTGTCCACCTAATGGGAAATCTTTCTTCGATGAGAAGGGGTCTGTCTCGCTCATGATGAGACTGCGATACAGCCAATCATATCAACATGCCTTTTGCAGGCTTAATCACCAAAATTGGTACCAAGGTGTGCTGTCCTTAATTCCATCATCTGTGATTGTAACTGAAACGATAGTTACGTCATTATTTGGCTTGTCATTTTGTCCAGTTGGAACTTTTGCAATTGCATCGACGTGTTCCTGGCCATCAGTAACAGTACCGTAAACGGTGTGACAAGATTGCTGTGCACAATTCTTACCCTCTTCCCAGTCGAGCCAAGTTGGTTGTGACCCGGTCGGTACGATGTAGAATTGAGAACCATCGGTATTCAAGCCCGCGTGTGCGGCTGCAAGAGAACCAGTGTTATGCTTCAATCCATTCTCGTGCTCTCCTGGTAGGGACCACTGATTCTGAGCACACGTATCCTCTGAGTAAGCGACGCCCTCGCTATTTGTCTGCTTACCATTGCAGTATCCGTACCACTTTGCAGCGTAACCACCACTGCCACTGTTCATCTCAAAGTCTCCTCCTTGAATCATAAATCCTTCAATTACTCTGTGGTAGATGACGTTGTTGTACTTACCAGACTCTGCTAGCAAAATGAAATTCTCGACGTGCAATGGTGCTTCTGCTCGGTGTAGAGCAATTGTCACAAGTTCATCGTGGAAAACACCATCGCTATCGGTCCATGTGACCCTCATTACTGCCTCTCCATCTTCATACTCCTCAGTAGACTTCAGGAGTTGGAATGCTGCAAGCACCAACAGAAGAGAAGCAACTACTGCGAATAGTCCGGCAGGAGTTGGAGTGCCGTCGTTGATAAGCCTAGGAATCACAGTTTGTGAGATTCTCTTGTCCTGCATTTCGTTAAGCAATTGGTTGTATTGTGCGTTTGCCTGCTTATCTCGCGGGTTGACTTTGACGGAGTCTCGTAGTAAACCGGCAGCTTTTCTGTAGTCTGCTGCGGAATCGGTTTTTTGTGCTTTTATGTGCATTGCTTTACCAGCAAGTCTTAGAGTAGTTGCTTCTTTACCATCAGCATCTGCTTGTCTAAGTAGTGAAAGTGTTTCCTCATACTTACCCTTGTCAAGAAGTTTCTCTGCTTCTTTCCAAGTGCTAGCGATATCCTCATCGGCCATGATTGCCCGAAACCCGAATTGGTTTTGAGGACTACCCTAAACAAATCCGAATTTTGGCGCCAACACATTCAAAGGTCGTGGGCCAACGCAGGGGGGCAATGGAAAACCCCCCGAAGGGGGGACTTCACAGGGGACAACCCGAAATGGACAGAATTGTAAACGATTTTACCATCAACATAGCAACGGCAAATGGTACTGGTTCTCAGTCCGCAAACCTCATTCTTCTACAGACATTGTTCGACATGGGAATACCGGTAAGTGGGAAGAATTTGTTCCCATCAAACATCTCAGGCCTACCAACTTGGTACATCGTTAGACTATCTGAAAAAGGCTACCAAGCGCCCGGTGACAGAACTCACATTCAGGTTCTTGTAAACCCAGCTACGTGGGAGGATGATCTTGCATCTGTAGAGCCAGGTACAGTAGTTATCTGGAATACCGATTCGAAAATGCCAATGGAAAGAGAAGACGTAATTTCCTATCCGGTTCCAATGACAAAAATCGCTCGTGGACTAAATCCAAAGTTGGCGAGAATGATCGCAAACGTGGTTTATGTCGGTGTGTTAGCGGAACTTCTTGGAATGGACCAAGAAGTTCTAGAAGCTGCGATTGCAAAGCAATTCGGTGGCAAAGCAAAGGCGATAGAATTGAATGCTGAAGCAGCAAGACTCGGCCGAGCATATTGCTCTGAAGAATTGACAAAGAGCGACGCATATGCTGTCGAAGCACGTGATGTAGAAGACGGAGGATTCTTCATCGAAGGAAATGAGGCTGTTGCACTTGGTTCTATTTTCGGTGGTGTGCAGATGCTCTCTTGGTATCCAATTACACCATCCTCCAGCCTTGCAGAGGGAATTATTGCATGGCTACCACAACTGAGAACTCACGAAGGTAAGGCCACCTATGCGGTATTACAAGCAGAGGACGAACTTGCTGCTGCTGGAATGGTCATTGGTGCAGGATGGGCAGGTGCACGTGGAATGACAGCCACCTCTGGACCTGGTATCTCTCTGATGCAGGAATTCATCGGACTGTCCTACTTCGCTGAGGTCCCTGCCGTGTTCTGGGACGTTAATCGTGTTGGACCTTCAACAGGTCTACCGACAAGAACTCAACAAGGTGACCTCACCATGCTGTATGAGAGTAGCCATGGTGATACTCAACATATCGTATTCATTCCAGGAACCGTTGAGGAATGTTTTGAATTTGGTTGGAGAGTATTCGATGCTGCTGAAAGATACCAAACTCCTGTGTTT
>JAYYDR010000029.1:0-30477 GCA_036160735.1 Thermoplasmatota archaeon | reverse complement strand
GTGCAGAAACGAACGATGTGTGGTGTGTACGATGAATCCGGAAGGACGAGATTGCCACGTTGTCGATGAGACGAGCAACCCCGCTGGAGCAAGTCCAAACAGTCCCGTTAATGTTGCACGCACAGGGACAGGTAGGATGCTAAGTTGAATGCAGTCGCCGAAAGGTAACAGAAAGGGGCTTACTCCCTGCATTCTCCAACCTCTATTTTTGGCTTTGAGTTCATGATATGCATAAATGTAAGCATTGATGCTAATGACCCCCAGAAACCAAAGTATACCCAACCAAAATCTCCCATGTCCCATTCATCAGAGAAGTTACAAACAGTATACCAACTTAGGATGTAACCAATGTATACCATAACACAACATAGTATTCCACATTCTAGAATATCTCCGCCACGATCGTGCAGTTTAGATGGTATCAATATGGACGCAGACATGGTTGTAATGAAAACCAGATTAGCCAGCATGCTCCAAGTCCATATTTCCCATGCAAATGATAAATTGACATATTTTGGTAGGAACAATTGAGTTCCAACTATGTTTGCAATCAGAATAAATCCAATGACTTCAAACAGTTTTGCCACAACAAAAATTATACTTTGCAAGTTTATAATACCGAGCCCGGATTAATCTAAAATTGCATCTACGGCTTCCATTTTTTCATCTGTAAGCACAACACCTTTTCCAAAGTCAATGAAATTAGCTTCGCCCTTTATTCGTTTAGTGAAGTAATGCTCCATGGTTATGCAAGCAGGGAGTAAGAACACACTGGTCAAGAAAGCGAATCCAATCAGTAGCATCATCAATATGAAGAAGTTCACAAGGCCTGGGAATGCTACGAAGAAACCAGCACCTAGGCCAGCAACTGTGGTTGCTGTAGTTTCGAAAATAGTCTGCCCTGTACTCTCTACTGCACGCGACATTCCGATGGCGGTTTCACCCTCCTCCTGAATTCTGTGCATAACGTGAATCGCATCATCTACGCCTATACCGAAGACGATTGTTCCAATCATTGCAGTAAAAATGTTGACGTTTACATCTCCAGAACTCATCAGCAATGGTTGCCAGATAATTATGGTTGCAACCGGGATCATTGTGAGAATTCCTATTCTGAATGATCTGAATACAATACACAAGACGATTGTCAAAATTAGAAGTGTCAGTAAAGTTGTGTAACTTTGTGTTTCGTGTATACCCTCGTTGATGTCAAGGCTTACCGGTAGTCCACCAGTAAGAGGAGATACACGGATGCCTTGTTCTTCCATTGGTTCGCCTAGCATGACGTCTATGTCGTCACGTAGTAGGCTTGCATTGTCTAGATTCATGTATGGTTGAGTGACGTAAACCAAGGCTTTGCTACCCTCTACATTTGTTAGCATCCACTGCACTTCCTTGGATAGGGTGTCATATGCTACGTTGACCATGTCATTGCGAAGGTGTTTTCTTCCTTCTTGGTCTTGGGGCGATGTGAGGTCTAGAAGCATCCAAGCAGCGCATTCAGCGCTATCTGATTCCCAACATTCCTCATGTAACAGGCCCCAAAGAGTTCCATCATAGAGTGTAACTCCAGTTGTTGGTTCTTGGAAAACAACAGGTACAGATTCCAAGAACGTGATTAAACTAGTCGTATTTGTGTATGGAACGTCTGCAATTTTTCTTTCAAGGGCGTCCATTGCATCTAAGACTTCAAGCGAACGAATTTTCATATCTTGTTCGTTCAGACTATCTTCGTTAATGTGTTTGGATGCATCGAATATGAACAAAGATGTCTGTCCGCCGGAGAAAGTGTTAGAGTATTCCACCATAGCTTCCATTGATGGAATATTATCGGGTGTTTGGTCTGAACCTGTAATCGGTTTGTCCAACTCATCAAGGTTAGCTAGTCCGGCAAAAGTAATAGCACCAGCAATCAAAATAACAACTGCGAAGTTCTTCACAGGGAACCGCGAAATCGCACCCCACATAGGAGGATTTGTTCGTTTATTGAATCGTAGTAGCCATGTCAGAACTGGAACCAAAATCATTGAGAAAATAAGCGTTGCAACAATGCCTGCGACCAACGTCATTCCTACTGATCTAATCGGGATAATTGAAACAATATTTGGTAAAATGAGGACTGAAAAACCGATTATTGTGGTCACTGCAGACACAAGAACAGCAACTCCAGTTGTCCTTGACATTTCCATTACGCAAGATCTGTAGAAATCCGGGTCCCACATATCAGGGACTTCATTTTGAACAAGGCCTTTCCTTCTGCGCCTTTCGTTTTCTTCAACAACGGCATCAATTCTTTTCCGCCGAACTTCCTCTATCCGGTTAACCATGTGCAGGGCATAGTCGACACCCAATCCTATCAAAATTGGGAACGTGGCAATAATCATCGGAGTGAGAGTCATCTCAAACAGAACTGTAGCACCAAAAGTAACTGCGAGCGCCATCACAATCGGTGTTCCGGAAATGATTACTACCTTCCAAGATTTGTGAAGTAATGTGATAATTAGCACCGTTAAGAACAGAGATATGGGCATCATATTCAATAAATCTAGATAGATTGCATCAGATACATCTTCAAGGATTTTCGAAAGTCCAGTTTGGGTCATATTCAATTGATTTGTTCTATATTGAATTGGTCGATTATCCTCAGCGATGACTTCGTCGATATGAGTGAAGAATTCTTTGTAGTCATTCCATATGCCGGTTTGATTGATTTGATTTGCAGAAATCATCCCGACTAAAACAGCAGTTGTATCCCAGACTCCATCTCCATTAGTATCTTTGGCAAGGGCACCGAGTGAACCGTTCGATTGATTGACAATTTCATCAATTCTTTCTTGCTGGTCAGGTATTGCATACAAACCTTGACCGAACCCGTTGTTATTTCCAATTGGTGCGCAATAATTTCCAAATACACCGTCAGTTCGGTTCTCTGCTACGTGGCGACACATCGCCTCATTGAACCTTACATTGCTTGAGTTGATCTCTTTGATTACCTGAGCAATTGAGATGATCCAGAGAACTCCATCGTTCTTGCCATGGTCCTCTTTATCCCAATCAAGACCATTTTGCAACAAGCCCGGTGCCCTACCTTCATCATCGCCTTCTATCCAAGAAATCTCGTGAAGTATTGATTGGCTTGTAATGTTATAGTCGCTACCGAAGATGTCTGGATCCTCTGCGTTTGGTGTTTTGATGTAAATGAAAGCAACATCGGTTGACCATTCTTCTCGCACTTCGAGTAAAAGGTCGGTAGATTCTGCGCCCTCTGGCAGGAATACTTCTACATCGTCAACGATTTGATCTTGGAAATTCGTACCTATATTTCCAAGCCATAGCGACACAATCGCTAGTAGAATGAAAGTCGTTTTTGGTTGGGCCAATATCTGAGCGTAGGCACTATCAAGGCCAGATTCAACCTTTTCTTTGGCAACTTGGGAATATTCAGCAAAAGTATCCCTTGCCGTCCCCATGAAACGTCGGATGCGCATTCAACCCATGAAGGCTATGCTTGGTGGTTCCCAAATTATGCTAATCCAAACTCTTTGATGAGCAGGTGGCGTAAGAAATTCCGCGCAGATTGAAGAACTAATCCTGTAGCCATCATAGCGAGGCCAAGCACCCCTATCCAAACCGCTGTTAGCCCGGGTCCTACAAGAGCATCAACAGAATCTGAAATACCGTTCACTGCATTCAATCCCATTGCAGCTCCTGCGGCAAATAGGCCTAGCCCTGGCAATCCGAGAACAAGTAACGGTTTCTTCTGCGATAGAGAAACCATCGCCCATGCTAATACAGTAAATCCGTGACTCAATGCTGTGAAATTGCTTCCCTTAGGTACATCATAGCGAATAACTGTGGGAACTTCTTTGATTTTCAGCTTCTTTTCATGGGCATCCTCGAGCATCTCTAAGGATAGTTCCATTCCTTCTGAATCGAATCTCAATCTATCCAGGGCTTTCTTGGAGAATGCTCTGAAACCTGACTGAGTGTCTTGAATTGCTAATTCACTAGAGAGGTTAGATGCTGCAGTAATCACCTTGATTCCAAGGCGTCTGTATGCAGGCATAGCTTCGCTACCTCCCCCATCAACAAACCTGCTTCCTATGACGAAATCAGCCTCTCCCGAAAGGATAGGCTCGAGCATTTTTGGAATGTCTTCACAGTCGTGTTGACCATCACTGTCTAGGATTACAAGGCAATCTGCATCCATCTCTCTAGCTTTGGCAAAAAGTGACTTCAAGGCCCCTCCATACCCTCTATTGACTCTGTGCCGGTGAACGATAGCTCCGCATGCTTCAGCAATTCTTGCGCTTGAATCAGAAGAACCATCATCAACGCAGATCACCTGGTCAACGTGTTCTTTAACGTTGGTAATCACAGTACCAATGGTCTCTTCCTCGTTGTACATTGGAAGGCCAGCAAGCACACGCAGTGGCGCATTTTGCTTGTCTTCCATGTTGTAACCGGTTTCAAGGTTCAATATATGTGATTCGGCTACTAATCACTCTCGAATACGAATTGGAAGGTCGCCAGCCCGCCCTTCGAAAAAGACGGGCTGGCTGGGTTAATTCAATCATTTAGATGATTGATCGATGTTACGGCTCTGCTGCCGTCGATTATTCCTGCAAGCGCATTCAAACTTACAATCAATTGAACGTATGTTTGACCGTCGCTTGTTACATATGTAGCACAATCTTGAAACGAACTTGTGTTGATTGACAACTTAACAGCTCTTCCTGCGTTGGACTTTCGTGCAAATCCAACTAAAGTGCTGTTAGCGTTTTGTTCGTTTTCAGGCTGGGTGTTTTTCTGTGTTTTTGGCATTTTTTTCAACTCCTGGAACTTCTTGGTTATCGCTGCGTCGTTCCTACCGCAACATTCTCAACTTCATCGCCACAAGGCCATGTCAATTTCCAAGACAGGTTCGGTAAAAGTAAATCTATACTGTGATACGAAATTTAGACGGAGATACTGAGAGTTAAAACGGGTGAATAACAGCGCACGTTCATGCGAGCATTGGTTACTGGCGGTGCGGGTTTCATTGGTTCCCACCTTGTAGATAGGTTGGTGTCCCAAGGTGACGAAGTATTGGTAGTGGACAATCTCTCTTCAGGTGTACTGGGTTTCATACAATCACACATCGACTCAGGTGCTGTAAAATTCCATAATCTAGACTTGAAAGATTTGGACTCATTGAAGCCGTTGATGAATGGCGTGGAAATGGTTTACCATTTAGCGGCGAACCCGGACATTAGACTTGGGACCAGAATCACCGATACAGACCTCAAAGAAGGTACAATCGCTACCTACAATGTCCTAGAATCAATGCGCTTAGCGGGTGTTGAAAAAATTGCATTTGCATCATCCTCAGTGGTTTACGGGGAAGATGCACCGATGCCTACTCCTGAAGACCACGGTCCATGCCTTCCAATTTCTCTATACGGAGCTTCCAAACAAGCGGGTGAAGGTCTGATTGGAGCATGGGTTGGCACATTTGGTCTCCAAGCATGGATATTTAGATTCGCCAATATCATAGGAGAAAGAGGAACTCACGGAGTAATATTCGACTTCATTCACAAACTAAAATCAGACCCTAGCAGGCTGGAAGTGTTGGGTAACGGATTACAAGAAAAGTCCTACATGGAAGTTGGTGATTGTGTCGATGCAATACTACACGTCATTGCAAAAACAAACGAACCGATCAATCTCTACAATCTAGGCTCCAATGACACCTGCAGCGTAAGGAACATTGCAGCAATTGTTGTCCGTGAGACCGGATGCCACGATGCCAGTATCGAGTATACTGGGGGAGACCGCGGTTGGGCAGGAGATATTCCAAAAGCAATGTTATCCATTAATCGCTTGAAGGAATTAGGTTTCAACGTCAACTATGATAGTGAGGAGGCAGTGGCACACACTGCGAGAGTCCTAATCAAGGAGATAATGGGGTGATACTATGATACGAAGAAATACTTCAGAGGAAGCAGGCGCAAGGTCGGATGGTTTGATGATAGTTTCAGTGCTATTTATTGCAGCATTCACATTTATTGCGTTTACAACAAACCCTGTTTACACTGGTATAGATGTTGGAGACCGTGTTCCCGAACTGAAGGGTAAAATGACAATGGATGGAGAAACGTGGATTGACTTTGACCTTGCAGATAACTATGATGAAATGTGGGCGGAAGGCGATGAAGGCACATGGACTATGATCGAATTTATGGATACTAACTGCGGTGCATGTAAGAATGCAGGCCCCGACATTAGAGACATGGAATTAATGTGGACTGGAGACAACCCGCAGAGATCAATTCAAGAAAACATTACAGTTGAGTTTGTCGCAATTTCAATATCGCTGTGGACCGAAGATGTCCCTGGCAAATCATATGGAAGAGATGAGATTGTTTCCTTCAAAGATGAGTACAGTCATTCATTTGCTTACGTCGACTTACAGGATAACTCCCATCAAGCAGAGTGGGGCAACTTCGGTACTCCGACTTACTTCTTAGTTAATCCAAACGGGATTATTGAATTCGCTACTCCAAGTGCAGATTATGGATACTCGGTTTGGGATGCTATGCAGGAAAAGATTCCAAGAGGTGATGAGTGATGGTTGCTGGATTAGAGTGCTTTGACACTAATTTAATTCCTCACATTGGAATCTTCGCTCTTGGTGTTGCGATGTTTACCCCACTTGGTGCAACTTTGGCATTACCTGCATTGAAGTCAAAATGGGAATCTCTGGACACGAAACTAGGTCAGTCATTTGCAGGAATGTTGCTGATTTGTCTCAGTGGATTTACAGTTTCTGCTCACACACTCTGGATGCACAACAAAGCGCAGGAGATGGGAGGTGGATCATACTGCAGTGCAGGCACAGTTTGTGACTGTGCAAGCGTTATCGGAAATCCTGAATGGAATACAGTACCATACCTCGGACTGCCTTGGGGTTTGATGGGCATGGTTGTGTTTGCTCTATTCATGTGGGTTATCATTACAATGGCAAAAGAACCAACAGCAGAATGGGTTCTAACCAACATAAAAATCGGAACAAACTTAGGAATCCTTGGATTGTTTGTAATTTTGTACTTGATGTATGCAGAATACCAAATCGGTAAAATTTGCCAGTTCTGTACAGTAGCACACATTGCACACGTCGGTGCAACAATTGGTTTCTTTAGACTCGCAAACATGTATGGAACATCTGATTGGGCGAGCGTCAGCTCGCCCAAATCCGTAGATGTAGTTGCAAAAGAGCGTAGAAAGCGCGGCGGATACGTCGCTCCTACACAAAGCAATGAGGAGGAATGATTTCTGAGCGAGAACAGGTTGTGGGGGGTTTTCACAATCGTTTGCCTGGTATCATTGCTAGGCTTGATGGAGTATCAAGGGATGATCAATCTAATTGCCGATAAAGATGTAAAAGAAGTTGAAGAGGAATCAGAAACAGTTCAACCTCTTCCAAGTACTGCTGATAATATGCATCCTTTTGGGGAGTATTGCCTTGACAGTCACAATTCTATCGGAATGCATATTCATCCAAATTTAACCATAATTATCGATGGAGAGCAATTTGAAATTCCAGAAAATGCTGGAATTTACACAAGTACATGCCCCAATGCGATGCACATGACTCACACTCACGATAGTTCAGGTAAATTGCATGTTGAAAACTACACTGCTGAGGACGTTCCTCTAGAGGTATTCTTCGATGTTTGGGGCAAACATTTCGATGAAACTGGAATATTTGATCACAGAGGTGGTATCATAGAGATGACAGTAAATGGGACAATTAGCCAGGATTATCAAAATCTCATTCTTGAAGATAAGCAGAATATCGTGATAGTTTACACTTCGCCTCAAGGTGAATAGATTCCCTCGAAGTAGAGAGCGTCAGTGTTAGTACTCACAGGCTCAATTCTGTGGACTGTAACATCAACTCTTTCACTCGTTTGATACATCTTCTTTAATTCTGCGAGTAAGTGATGATGAACATCGCTGATGTCATCAGCGTTGATCATCGAGAGGTGTCTGTTAAGATCACCTCCAACCTCGACGGTATATTCTACCATCCAAGATTTAACACTCCTCTCCCCCCATTCTTTTGAGGCGTCGTGTGTGGGCTCCATGAGACTTTATTATGCTCCAGACTTATCAAAGATTTGGTAATGATGCATCATTTCGGTCGGAAAATGGACATATCTTCCAAATTACGATTGAAAAATGGAAGTTAAGGTCTATTCTTCTTCCGTAGTAGGGGATATTTTACTCGGCATAAATACTAACAAAGCAGCAACAAACGAGCAAACGAGTATAATCAAGAACAAATTGTTGTCTTCACTAGAATCATATTCGATGTTTGATACCTGTACCACTCCGTACGGAGAACCACCCTCGACTGGCTCATGAATCATTATTAGCGACCAAGTTTCAGGCAGCTCTAAGTTGCCGAATTCTGAGATGTTATCATTTGAGTCAACAATTCGCATGCCAACCAAAACACGATCTCTTGTTTTCTCACCAGGATTGTCAGCATCTTTTGGCACTGGCTTTTCATGCTCTAAAATCATCAAAGTTATTTGACCATATTCTGGAGTGGGAATTTCTATTTCACCATTAACCAACTTAAGTGCCATATCTTCAGGGGCCATGCGATTGTTTTCCTGAGTTAGAATTCGGCTTTGTACATCGCTCCAAGCATCATAGCCCTCAGCAGTTTTAACCCCGTCAACAAAAAAAGTTGGAGTCCCATAATCTGTTGAATCGGTCTGCCTTTGATAATCAACTCTAGCGAGGCTGGCGTCATTCTCGAATTCATCGGTGACATGTATTCCTACTATTGCTGTTCTGGAACCATGCGATTTTGCTACGATTGCAAGCTCTGGGTCAACCTCTGCGCATGATGGACACCATATGGCAGTGCGCTCTTCAACAAGAATCGTTCTTTCTAATTTGTATTCCTCAGTATTAGTTTCAACGAGTGCGGAAGTGCTACTTGACAAGCACAGCACAATCACGAGAACTGAGATTAGGTGCCTCATTGGTTTGGTGGGGTCGTATCTTGTCCATGAAGTTATCATGGTGATGCTGACAGGGTTTGCTTGAGGGAGCACTTTGGTAGACCGCTGGGTTCAGGATCACCAGAAAGATGCTTGGCGTAAACAAGCCAAAGCAAGCGGCTATCGCGCACGCTCAGCATTCAAACTAAAGCAAATACAGGACAGACACAAAATCGTCGACCAAGGAGATAGTGTATTGGACGTAGGGTGCCATCCGGGAGGGTGGGCGCAAGTTGCTGTGGAACTAGTTGGCTCAAAAGGAAAGGTAGTGGGTGTTGATTTACAGTCATGCGTTCCTGTGGAGGGAGCGAACCTCATAGTTGGAGATATTACTGAACCGTTTACACAACAAGCAGTATTGGATGCAATAGATACAGAAGTTATCGATGTAGTTGTTTCAGATATTTCTCCCCACATAACTGGGAAGTGGGACATTGATCAAGCAGTATCTTTGATGTTGGTTGCAGACGTGTTTGATTTCGCCCTTCCAATTCTGAAGTATGGTGGCCATTTCGTAACCAAATTATTCCAAGGTGTTGGCGTTGAAGAGTTGATTGAAATTGTGCGTCCACATTTCCAAACAGTGAAGAGATTTTCACCGATGGCAAGTAGGAACTCATCATCAGAAGTTTACCTTGTTTGCAAATTCCACACACCTAAGCGTGGTCCAGATTGGGAAATCCGACCGGCGTTTGAGCAGGCACTAGAAGAAAGGCAGGGTGGGCCAGAACCGTTAGATGAGGTTGAGCCAGCAAAGTCTACTTTCACAGTTCGAAGGAAAAATACTCCAAAGGAGTAAGGTTTTCACATTCATTTTTGGTGTGGGAATCATTGAATATGGTTGATTAGTTGTTGCAACATTCATGGTAGCAAAGTCATCACCATCTGAAGCAAGCAAGAAAGCAGAATCATCTATCTTGAATCAAATGAGAAATTCAAGTAATAATTCCAAAGGTCGGAGTAGCCGACAAAGAGTTAGCGATTTAACGCCAAACACTGAGGTAAAGAGGCTAGAATTAGTCGTTCTCCGAAGATATCCTCGTAGGCTCGTGAACTCGAATAATTTCACCGGGTCCGTTGCAGCTGCATGTGGTCGTGATGAGACGGGAATTGTTGGAATCGTACTCTGGGGAGACCAAGTCAACAACGTAAATACCGGCGACATAATACGAATAGAGGGTGGATGGTGTCGCCAAAGAAGTGGTGAATTGGTGGTATCAACAGGCAAATCTGGGCGCTTGACAGTCATCGACAGGTGATTGAATTAGCCGCGCAAGGATAAAGAGGGAGAGGTCGTGGCCGTGCTGCACTGAGGTGTATATTATGTCTGAGCGAGCTACCGTCTGCACAGCGTCCGGAGTCCCATTAGTGGATGAAGGATCCACAACATTCCCCTGCCCCACATGTGGCACACCAATTGGCCGCAGCCCACGCTGCCGAAACCAAGGTGTAACCTACGTTTGTCCGTCGTGTGGATTCCAGGGTCCTTGAAATCTAAATTGGTGATAATATGGGAATGGTTGCATTAACTTACAAAGTCATGCCTGATTCTGATGTAGAAGATGTTTCTGCTGAGGATATCGTAACTCAAATTCAAGCACTTAAGGACGACGTATACGACGTCCAACTGTGTGAAACCAAGCCGCTAGCGTTTGGATTGAAGTTCATTCAAGTGCACGTTGTAATGAACGATGGCTCTGGTCTGTCCGATGTTTTCGAAGAAAACATGCGTGCAATCCGTGGCACTGGTGAAATCGAAGTTCTATCGATGGGACTTCTTTGATCGCTGCAAAGATTGTTTTAGTTACCCTCTGATGGGTGACTTAACATTAATTCTAAAGCTGCTTTAGTGGAGTGCGCATGAACTCACGCAGAAGGGTAGTTGCGTAACTTCCTGATGGTAGTGTGAATCTGAATCTTATGCACGCACCTTCTGGGTGCCATAATTC
Organism: Thermoplasmatota archaeon; assembly: GCA_036160735.1. Lineage (GTDB taxonomy): Archaea > Thermoplasmatota > Poseidoniia > Poseidoniales > Poseidoniaceae > MGIIa-K1. The sequence goes on along the minus strand of JAYYDR010000029.1, from coordinate 19,469 downwards.
GCCATCCTTGGGTCCTTCAACCCATTTTTCTCCCATAGTCTCTTCTCCCGCCACAGGAACAGGCTCGTATTGAAAATCACTAAATGTCGTAACCATAGGTCTGCGAGTACCTCTAGTTGTTAATCTACCAATCTTTTCAACTCTCCAATCCGTTTCTCCAAGACCCATTTCGTTGACTACAGCAGACTCTAATTTTCCAAATTCTCCTTCCGGCTTCATCATGCTGTTACCTGGAAGTTGAGCGGTTACAGCCAATCTTCCTAGACTGCAGTTTCTAGAAATTCTGTCAAGAGTCCTCTCTTCAACAGTTACCAAAGATGAAGTTTCTAATTGTCCATTATCATCGATTCTTCCGACAATGTCTCCTTGAACCGGTGTTGAGAGTGGAATGTTTGCACCAATCCTTGCTTCGATTGTTTTGTTGAAGACAACTGATTGCAATGAGTGTACAGTCATGAGTTGCAGGTTGTTTGGTAATTTCCTGAACGCCCCTACATAGTCATCAGGATTTGCAAGTAAATGTTTGAGCATGTCTCGCTCGAACCCTAACCAATGTGGAATCATTTCCAGCGCTTCTTCACTGATCCCTTCCTCTCGAATTTTTTTCCTGAAATTTGAAACGTCCTCATTTTCATCACCCTCCATTGAAAGGTATGACATAACTGCAGATTCCCAATCATCTGCAATTACGTGGCGTCCTACGACTGGAGTAACCGGGCGACCTGAACCGAATCTTTGTGGTCCAATCCAATTAGGGAATAATCCATCTCCTAGCTCTTCTGTCATTAACGCTTCAATGTGAGCTATCTTCTCCATTGCTTCAGAATTTGTCATCGGACGACCATCTGAATGACAGCAACCTCTTGCTACAATTGTGAATCGGTTGCCCTTGTGATTTCCGAAACCGATTTTTTGATGGGTCCTACCCATTATCTCAATTTCCACATCCGGAATCTCCACTTTTGCGACTTTGTTTTGAGGAGCGTCGATAATGAACACTTGCTTGGTAACGGCTCGCTTATCTTTTGTTCCTGCAAAGAAAATCCTGTTTTTGGATATTCCACAGGCCTTTGCAAGTTTCCCAATGAACCTATTCGTCTCCCAATTGGTAAGTGTGATATTGGCTGCGGTGAATCTTCCACGGGGGTCTAAATTAATCTTGGTTGAAATTTCGTCGACTCTGAAATCAGCGACTCTTGATTTTAGAACTCCACCGATACCCTCTGAAGCAACTGCATAACCAGTTAGACCGATTGTATCGGCAACCTCATCCTTCACGGACATGGTTTAACACATCTCAAATCTTTAGTGAAGAGAAATCGCCCTGCACTTCTCCAATCAACTTCTTGAGTAGGTCGGCTGGGTCAACTCCCTTGTTTGTGCGAATGAAAAATTCAGGCTCATCTAGATCTGGATGTCCTGGGAAATAGTTTGCATAATCGACTCCCTTGTCGCTGTTCAGTCTTTCACGGAGTACTTGTAGAGAGGTATGTGACTCTCCGATAAAGCGTACTCTTAGTTCGTTATTGTCGCGTGCTAGAACTTTAACCGGCATAGTGACCGTTCTTGGCGGTCAGCCTCGCCTTCAAGAACCTTTGGCCGCATCAACAATTTTTGGAGAGAAAAGTAATTGCCCAAAAATCCTCGATTTTTGATGTTTCGACCCTTCTCGCTTTTGTACTGAATAGGGCCCCGGACATTTGTGAGTTTACCCGCAATCGAGGAAAGGCTGCGGGGTCAATCCGACCGCTTCCGCAAATTCTCATGGCCTATTCTGATTATCTCTGCGGCAATGACAATTGGGCTTGTTGCGGATTTGGCATTTGTAGACACTCCCTCATTCCACACGGACTTATCAGATTTCGCACCTGATTCGGAATCATCGGATGCTCATGATAGGATAAGTGAACATTTCAGCAATGAAACAAGGCCGCTATTCGTTCATGTGACCAGAGACGACGGCGGAAATGTACTCGATATGGACTCACTAAATCTTATGAATTCTCATCTGAGCATCATAGAAAATGAAAGCAAAAATCGGCAAGACATAGTTGTAAATTGGATAACAGCTCCCTCGATTTTACAACTTGCGCTTGACGAGGAAGCGAACAAGACCGAACTTTCGACAGTAGATTCTTGGGAAGAGATGTTGAATCTAGTCATCGATGTCAACGAATCAGATTGTCCTGGTGATGTTTCAAAGCAAAGAGAGGTTGCTCAGTTTATTTTGGATGGAATGTTGAACAATGATTTCGACGGTACAGAAATCTGTCTTTGGATTGAAACCAACGGAGAAGAAGGGTCACCAGTGGTCTCAGCATCATCTACACTATGGATTTTAGAGATAGATCCTAACCTAAGCAACTCTGAAAGAAAAATCAAGCAAGACGAACTAAGACAAGAATTCGAGAAATTGAGTTCTAATTCTGAGTTAAATTATGGAGTGGCATCTCTCGACCTAATCTCTCACGATATCGATGAAGGAACATTTGACAACCTTGCTACCCTAATCCTGCTTGCAGTACTAGTTGTCGTTGTATTACTTGCAATCTCATTTAGGAGTGTAAAAGGAGTAGTTTTCCCACTTGTCGGCCTATCATCAGCATTGATTTGGACATACGGTCTTCTTAATTTGGCAGGAGCCCGATTTACTGCTCTTGAAGTCGCAGTTGCGCCACTTGTTCTCGGTTTGGGTATCGATTACTCAATACATCTTCAGAGAAGATACAACTCATTCAAAGGAGAAATTGGGGATTCAGCCGAAGCATGGCTTGCATCCTGTGGCAAGTTGTCTACGCCACTTGGCCTTGCTGTAATTACAACAGTTGCGGCTTTCTTAGCAAACATCATATCACCATTACCGCCTTTGGAAACATTCGGAATTGCACTAGCAGTAGGAGTTATTTCTGCATTTGTTAATGCAACTGTGGTAGTAGGCGCTCTCCACGTTGTTATCGACTCGGCAAATGATAAAACCCCTGCTGAGCCGATTAGAATGCCAAGGCTGTCTAAGAAATTGGTAGATTTACAACGCTCCCAACAAGTATTGGTTTTGATTGTAGCTTTGATAATTTCAGGCGTTTCAATCATCGGTGCCATGGGACTCGAAACTGAATTTGACCTAACTGATTTCCTAGATGAAGAAATGGAAATTATGCAAGTCAGAGATGAACTAGACCAGAGTTACGAAAGTGCAGGATGGAAAGTCGTCTACTTTTTGATGGAGCCATCCTCGTCCAGTGAAGAGATTGATAACGACTTGATTTTGCTTAACGAGATGCGCGGTCTACACAATGATTTGGCAAACAATCATGATGTGGTTGGAGGGGGAGGAGTTGACTCAATCCCTTCCTATGAGGGACCTTACAAGGTTCTCTATGATGCGGTTGACAATGATGTGTTGTTTGGAGAATCGTATGGTCTCGTGATTACTAATGGAGACCTGCGTAGGGGTATCGCTGAACAATTTGATTTGGGTGCCGCTTTCGTCAGTCTTTCACAAAACACATCTGTAGCAGACCCATACACCGGGGCATCTTGGGCTGACCGAGTTAGCGAGACTGTAGACCTTGATGGCGACAAAATAAAACACATAAGAATCGAAGTAAGAGTCGATGCGTCCACCTCAAGCGACACGAGCCGTGTTGTTCAATGGTTTGAGGAAGAACTGGGGACAGAATCTGAGTCTGGAAAACTTCGGAGTGAATTGTCCGGCGTTGCGAATGTGTATGTTACAGGTGATCTAGTCGCATTACAGAATGTTCTGGATGGTTTGAATTCTTCTCAATTGTCCTCTACTGCAATTTCATTCATTGTGTCATTTATTGTTCTACTGCTGCTTACCCGCAGACCAGTACCGGCCATTGTAGTACTTACCCCGGTTGTTCTAGCGACTCTGTGGGTTGTAGGTTCAATGGTTGTACTATCACTCAAGTGGAACGTCTTGACGGTGATGGTAACTGCCTTATCTCTAGGTATCGGAATAGATTATGTCATTCACATGTGGAGAAGATTCGAGTCGGAAAGAGAAAAGCGAGAGGATGTATGGGAAGCGTTGGAAGAAACCATCTCAACAACCGGAGTAGCTCTTGTATTGTCTGCTGGAACTACCTCGCTAGGTTTCCTTGTGCTGTTGTTTTCTCCGATGCCCGTGGTGCAACAGTTTGGCCTCGTTACTGCTTTGACTGTAACCTATTCGCTGATACTTTCAATAATCGTTTTACCAGTTCTACTACTAATGTCAGAAGTAAGCTCAACTGCTGGCGAATGAATCGATAATCGGTCCCATCTCTAGGTCCTGCTCTCTGCTGATTAAGCAAAGTGCCAGCCACATAGTACAGTATCTCAAAGCCTTCACCTTTCTTTCAGCTCTGCGATTAATTTCTTCTAGTTCGATTCCCGATTGTTTTGAAATGAATTTTGCTAAACGTTTCTCCATTCTTGCTCTTGGATCCAACTTAGATGAACTCACAGTTCCTGGTTTCTTGACAACAGGAATCTTTGGAGTCTCAACTTCCTTTTCAACAGGTTTCGCAACTCCATTTACCACGGGATCAGTTAGTCTGGATGGTCTTGGTTGCCAGCCTAGTGGAGCCTTTATGCCTCTTATGTCACAATTTGGAGATAGTAAACCTCCGTCATCTTTTATCCATCCAGCAAAAATCAGTGCTTTGATGGCATTATGAGCGGTTTCAGTATCCATCCAACCCATGTCAAATGAGAGAATTCTTTCTACATCATCAGCGGTTTGCGATGCACCAGTTCTGAAGCATATTGCTAGAACACGTTTTACATCTTCAGTTTCTGCTGACATCATTATCACTCAATTTTTGTGAATGTTCCGTCTTCTTCAAGTTTCCACTTTCCTACGCCTGAACCAGTATAGAATGTGCCCTCAGTAAGGTATTCATAATCGCCACCAGGAGGTAATGATTCATAACTTGGAACGGTTGTTTCAGATTTTACATCTCTTCCAGGCAGCGTGTCAAGGGACAATTTAGCCATAGCGTCTGCAACGTTTGTCAAGGCGGGCGGAGGCTCTGGCTGCACCTTCTTTGGAGGAGGACCTCTTTTTGGCTTGGTAGGATTTTGAGCCTCGGGAGAACTTCTGCTAGATTGTGGAGGACCGCTTCTTGGTAAATCTTCGATTGAGGGTAACTTCTTTGACTCAGTTAACTCATTTCCTGAACGTTTTCTTAGGACAACGAATAGAAGTAAAAACGCAAGGAGCCCTCCACCTCCAAGGATGTAAGTGATTGAAGAGACCTCATCAGGTGCAACATAGGACTTTCTGAATGTGTTATCATCTTCATTCAATTCCCAAATTCTCTGTTCCTCATCAACAACGACCAAAATTTCCCAGTCTCCATCGGGGACCGTGACAGCCACGCGTTTAACTACGCCTTGTCCCGATGCGATTTGAGATTGGGTATACAATCCTACCAGAGTCTTTTCATCTCCAACAACAGTGTAAACCGATATGTTGAATGATTCTTGTAGGCTTTCTCCCGAATTTTTGACAGTAATTTCAGCACGCAATTCTCTTCCTGCCTCGATTTTTCCTTCTAGTTTTACATCTAGAAGTTCGATATTTGGCCCTACTGTGCTAAGAGGAACTGAAATCCAAGGTTGACCATCTGCTAACTCGGATGTAAAAGAAAGGGGCCATCCTGAATCATCAAATCCTGCAGCCCAGCAGTCTAATTGTGCTTCGGGTGAAAGTAAAGACGGGTCACCTTGACCAGAGAAATCAAAGTCAAAGGAAAACAATGTCCTACCCTGGAACACGTTCGATGGTTCCAATGAAATTGTAATTGCGTCCCAACTTAATTCTGTGGATGAAATTCTACATGTTAGGTTTAGTAAGCCACTCCAAGATACATCCTCGTCGATGTTAACACCAATCCCAACATCGTCTAGATGGTACCTAGATAGTTCCTCTATGCTTGAGTCTAGAATTATTGGCGCCTGTCCATCAACGACAAATAATGGCAATTCGATTCCACCTATGGTTCTAGTTTCCCAAGGGTCCATGAAAGCGATTTGGAAATCCATGAGGCCTCCAGTGGACGGCATTGAGATTGTTGTGTTTATTTTCCCTTCAAATACTTCAATCGTTGATGAGCCAAACCAATTCTCTCCTTGTAGTAGCCCCCACCAACTCAATGACAACTCGCCTTCATATGGAAGGCCTGAGAGGGAGTGTGTCATCTCTCCAACAATTCTTATTTCATCACCAGTTTGTAAAATGGATTCATTCGTTATATCTCCAACTACATCTCCTGTTTGATCTGATATATGGTCGATTGAAAAATCGAAATCATCAGAGAATGTCCACAGGTTTTCGAAATCGAAAGAACTAGTTCCGTCTATATCCGTAATCTTAATTCTTATATCGCCCTCTTCTAAAGTCGATAGGTCTACTTCCCAACTAGCAAAGAGAGTTACTGAAAATATCATCTCATTATCAACGAAGGTGTGACTGCATGTGCTTCTATCAGAGTCAATGTAGGTTCCTAGAGAACTACAACTTGTGTCTGCGACATCATAATTCACTCCAAACTGGTCGCTATCACCAAGTATCACCTCTACCGACATGATGTCGCTTAGCGCGTTAGAATCCGAAATTGCAATTTGCCAAGAAATGTCTCTAGATACTTCCCAAAATTGATTTGAATTCACATTGTAAATTCTTTCCACAACAGACGTTCTAGCATCTCTAGTTTTCCACCAAACACTGTTGTTCAGAGTTTCAAATCCCGCAAGGTCATCACCTACAACACGCATGTAAACCAGTTGCTGGTCTTCGTTTACGTCATCGGATTGAGTTCCGTTAAACCACCAATAGCTCCCATTATTATCTAATGTGAAGTTAATATCTCTGTACTCATTATCTTGTGGTATACCGTCGGGGAATGACCCATCTGAGCCATCATCCATGGCTTGAACCCAAATCTGCAAATTCATCTCTTCAATATTGAATCCGGAAACATCAGCAATTAACAGACTCAGTTCTCTGTCTTGCTCGCTATCAAGGTAATCTTGATTGCTTGGTGTAGAATCGATAATCACAGGATTTTCATTATCTAAAATCAGGCTCGAATTGTTAGATTTGGAAGCAACTTCGAATGATTGGTCACTCCTAGCATCGATTGAAATGTTCACTACTCCCGAAACATCACTAGGTAAAGTCCACTGGATAATATCGGTTTGACCGATTGTGAGATTAGTCCAAGGAGTGGTTTGATTAACCCATCCTGAATTATTGTTGGAGATTGCATCTTTAACTTGAATGTTGAAATTTATTCTTGCTTGCAAGTCACCACTTGACAAGGTCATTCCTGTTGATGGGAACGTGTGATTTATTCCCACATTGATTGGAATTCCTCCTGTAACTGTGTCCTGATTTGAAAATTCTCCCAATCCAGTAATTCTTACTTCGAGAAGGCTGTCAATCTCGATTGGGTTGCTATTTGCAAACTCTATTGTCTCTTCACCAGAACTACCCACCTTCATACAAAGATAATCCGTTCCAGCGAGATCGCCTAAGTCAAATGACCAATCAATCAATGTCTCACCTGGTGCGGAAGAATTCACTGTTCCATCGCTGCTAATCAGCATGTTTTGTGAATCTGTAATTGAAAATAATGTGCCGTCATGAGCTAGCCTAACCCACTGTCCAATGATTGAACCGAATGAATCACAAGATGCAATTTCGAGGTACATCAGTCCTGTGCCAAGAACATCATGACTAGTTTGAATGTGCACGGTTTCTGCTCTAGGGTGTAGTAGGTTGGGAAGAGGGGAGACAAATGCAGCATGCTCGGACCTGATCTGTATGGAGTCTAAGTCGGGTTCATCCCAATTATCTTGGTCTGTAACGGTGAACTTGATTCGATATTGAACAAAATCAGCGTTTTCTGAAACGTCTAAATTTGAAATTCCTGTTGGGAAAGTAGTATTCACAGTTCCATCACTACCTTGCCACAATTGCGTAGAAATTGTACTTGGGCTAGAAGAAGTCCTGAATTGGAAGCCTAACTCTCCACCTAGTGTATTTTGCCCCTGCAAGTTGAATTGTACCGGAAGTGCTTTTCCATTCTGGTTTGGACGTAAATCGATAACAGGTGAAGTCACCCAAGCAGTGTGGGAAGCAGATTTGTTTTGGAATTCAGAATCTTGTGAGAATAGTTGATTCCATGTACTATATGCGTACTGAGACATGTCACCACTAGCCCAAGTTATACTACCATTGATTTCTTCTACGGCCAAGTCAAAGTGCCCGATAGAACCGATGTCGTTCCCTTTTGACCAAGTGTCTTCTATTGGATTCCAATGAAAGACCTCGGTCTTGGGACCACCATTGTAGCCGCCAACAAGTACAATCTCATCGTTCAAAACGGCACCACCCCATCCAAAACGTGCAACTGGAAGTTTACTCAAGTTACTCCATGTGTCTGTTGTGGGGTCATATCTCTCAACATAGTCCAATGCTTGCCGATTCCAGGATGATGTTCCTTGGAAACCACCCATAGCGTACAATTGCCCGTGGAAATTTATCAACTCAAATGATGCTCTTGGCTGATTCATGTCTGCCATTCTGGACCATTGGTCGGTTTGAGGGTCATAGCGGTAGGTCCTGTTTGTAGCATCATTTGCGTTCGGGTTTCGAACCCCACCAGCGTAGTACAGGTACCCACCAGCTTCTGCCATCGCACCCAATCCCCTTTCGTTAGTTGAAGGCATTGAACTCCCATTGTACCATGTATTGTTACTTAGGTTGAAGATTTGAACAATACCAGATGGAAATTGTGCAGGATTAGAATTCCTGTTCCAGTCTCCAACAACTATGACGAGGTCTCCAACTAAATCTGCTTCGCAGTATTGTTGTTGTTGCGGTAAATTATACTGAGAAGGCCGCCATGATTTATTCGAATTCATCATGATTTCAATCACATCTGTTGCCTCTTCGTCGTTGTTTTGTTGTGGGTCAGGGTCATGTCTCCCTCCCAATAGCCAAACCTCATCGCGAGATTCGATAGAAACTGAACAGGCACCAGTTCTTTCAAGAATTGGGCCTTGTGCTGCTGTGACCCAAGAAATATGAGGCCTGTTGACTCTGACCTCCCCTGCCGAATCAGTGTAGACTCCATCTTCGTTAAATCCGGTTTGATTAAACAAAGAGTCTTCGTGAATAGAGTTAGAATGTTTGATTTGGGCAAGTTCAATTTGGGCATTTGATGTAATTTGAAGCAAAAACAAGAGGATAATGCTGAATGCAACACAACCTCTGCGCATGCTGTCACGTTTGGCATTTAGGGTTTGATTATTTTGGAGCCTAGATTTAGCAAAAAATGGGAGGGTTCATTTCCCTCGGCGTTATGCGCCGAAACATCATGTCTCGAGAATACATTGCCCGGGACCCTAGAACGGGGCGTCCAATCAATGTAGGTAGCAGTCGCAGGCAGCGTAAGAAACGTGAGGTCAGAGAGGGCCCCTGGATGGCTATACCGCCGCAGGCAGTAATTCCATTAGCTACAGGTGAACTTGATGAATACAAAGTCGGGTGGAAAGAAAAAGACCACTACATGGGTAGACTTGACGGAATCAAAGCACTTTCGAATCTTGCTGGTGCAATGGCGATTGAAGGACATAAAATCCTTCTAGATTGTTTAATGGATGATGACCCTAAAATAAGAGCTGCTGGACTTTTCGCTCTTCCATCAGTCGCAGAATCTAAGCCAAATGAATTGTTTGACCATCTTTCGGTTTTGTTGGATGACAAGGACGCCTCTGTAAGGCGTGCTGCTAGTGAATGTTTGAAAATTGTAGCACCAACGTTTCCCTCTGCTACAGATAGCACGCTCGCTTTTGAGTTACGCCATCATGTCAGACAAAGAAGAGACGCTGCATTTGCAGGGTTAGGAGAATTATGTGTTACTTGGCCCGAGGTTGCCTGTGACCACATTGATGAGCTTCTCCAAGAGGATTCTCTTGACCTTCGGAGAAAAGCATCAGGATTACTGCGCCGAGTACTTTCCAAAGGGGGAGCGGCAGCATGGGATTTGATTGGCTGGGCGCTTGAGGACGAAGACGTTGAAACAAGAAGGAATGCAGCAAAATGCCTCGTTCCTCTGGCACACAAAGAGCAAAGAATTGCAACAATCTTAGCAGAAAGGGCAATTTTAGATTCCGATTCCAAGGTGATGGTTTCGGCGATCAAATGCGTAGAAGTACTTGACACAGACCATGGTCGTGCCAAAGACCTAGTCCTCGCAGGCTGCACACACAAGAATGCAAGTGTTCGCATGGCTTGTGTTAAAATCTTACCAAGACTCATGGGTGACGAAATTTTGCGAAACCATTGCAATGCACTTCTGCGGGATGAGAAGGATGAGAAGATTCGCAAAGAACTTCAGGAAATGGCATTTGATGCTCAAATCGAAGGTACTGAAGCGCAGAAGAACTCCTTCTTGGCTCCTGCTCCTAAAGTACCTAAAATCGATGTTGAAATTGCTGAATCCCAAGGCAAAACCGTTGGACTGGAAGAACTTCCACCTCCTGACAAGGACACACGGTCTACTCGACATGGTTAAGAGGGAGTTGCCGGTCGGCGAATCGCTCAAGGAGTACTACTCATGTCTGAGGAAGCATTCAACGATAAAGAGAAACAGTTCAACGACCTATGGGACGGAGTCACACCAAACGGTGTAAACCGCACAAAGGCTCTGAAGTTCCGTCAGTACATTCTAGAGCATGTTCGCCAGATGAAGAAGCCGCTCACTAGAGATAACGCCCACAAATATTGGATGGGTATTCTCAAGGCTGAGGCTAAGGACAGCGAAAACTTCTGATCGTGATACGGGGGTCACTCCCCGTCCCGGTGGCCCATTTTGGGAAGGGACGGACTGAGGTGACAAAATGTTCACAAACACTCCATTTTCAGTATGGAAATTGAATGACGGCCTATTAGCTGGTCTCGAAAGTATTGGATGGGAATTTGCAACCCAAGTTCAAAAGGAGACTATTCCAATTGCTCTAACCGGAAAGGATGTTATCGGCCAAGCAAGAACAGGTTCAGGTAAAACTGCAGCATTTGGATTACCAACTATGAATGCCTGCCAGCCAACTGGTGAATTACAAGCACTAATTCTTGCACCGACAAGAGAATTGGCAAACCAAGTCGCTGAGGAGTTGTCAAACATCCAAGGTGATTCTGGATTGAGCATCCAAACCGTCTACGGTGGAACCGATTTGGAAAAGCAGGCAAGAAATTTGCAGGCTGGAGTCGACATTATCGTAGGTACGCCAGGGAGAGTAATGGATATGACTGAAAGAGGTCATATCGACTTACAGAAACCCACATTCTTCGTTCTTGACGAGGCTGATAGAATGCTTGACATGGGGTTCTTCCCCGATATTATGTGGGTAGTTGAAAGGATGACAAATAGAGAGCAAACACTTCTGTTCTCTGCTACATTCCCGCAAGAAATCATTGACGCTGCTAATGAGTTCATGAATGACCCAGATTTTGTACTCACCAACACAGAGAAATTGGATATTCCACCAATCGACCAATACAGCGTTCGAATTGGACGTGCTAACAAGTTGTGGGTTGTTGGTAGACTACTTTCACGAATGAGCGAAGAAGACCAAACAATCATCTTCACCAACACCAAGAGAATGGTCGACTTGTTAGTTCAAAGATTAAAGAAACATCGATTCGAAGTCGAAGGAATACATGGCGACCTATCCCAGAATCAAAGAGACAAGATAATTTCAAACTTCAAAGAAGGTAAATCACGCGTTGTTATTGCAACCGATGTCGCAGCAAGGGGAATCGATGTTGATGGAATTACACTCGTAATCAATTATGATGTGCCAGATGATGTTGACAACTACGTTCACAGAATAGGAAGAACAGGAAGAATTGGTAGAAAGGGAGAAGCCTGGGTTTTAGTTGGAAGAGATGATGTTCCCCAAATCAACAAGATTACAGCCACTCATTCTCTTAACATCATAGAAACAGAGGCACCAGAACTTCCTGAAGGGGTTGACAGAGACCCAGTCAAGAAGCAGGAAGATAATGCAGAAGCAGCAGATGTCTTTGGAATGGTCCCAATTAGATTGAACACGACTTCCCTATCGAAGTACGCAATTTCTTCAGAAATCATTTCGTCATTGAAGTGTACAGAACTTGCAATCGGTGATATCATGATCAATGATGACCACACAATTGTCGAAGTTCACAACAAGCATGCATCACTAGCTATCAGGTCACTGACTGCTAATGGCCATGAAGCAACAATTGTTGAAGGGTGATTATTCCTCTTCTTCCTTGTTTGGGTTTTCTATTGCGATTACATTGGTTGCTATCCCTAAGAACCCAAGTGTTGCAAGAGACCAAGAGGATTGAATTTCCTGTGACCAGGCATCTCTTGCTTCACCACATTCTCCGGTTACGCTTGAGTAAAATTCGCACATATCCACTGTTTCTTTTGCCGCCATTGCAGCATCGTCCAGTAGCACGTTGGTGAATGAACCAATAATCAGTAAAATTGCTGCAATAATGATTGACTTGTTCAACGTTGACCAGTTCTTCCTGTAGACAAATTTCCATTTATCCTTACCAGCTTCGTTTTCTTTCCGAATTAGGTCTCCTGCGTTTACCCACCTAAACCAAATCAACCACATTATGACCAGCACGATTAGGAATCCCCATTGGTAAACAAAGGCGTGGAAATCATGCATTGGTTGTTCACAACCTAGCATGTTTGGATTATCAGCACACCCCGAAATTGCAAGTGGATAAAGAACTAGCAATCTTACAATATTGAGGATGTAAACAACACCACACGCAACAACTGCGCTCTTAATTCTGAGTCTTTGTGGTACACCGGTAGTCATCATAATAAGTACTGAAATGAATATCATTTCATGGACACCAGCGCACTCATCGGACACGTAAAGTCTGATTTGGTCCGCCCAAAAATCTGGATGCTTTAGAGTAACAAGAGTAGTCCAGCCATTGTATTCCGAGAGCGTGGCAGAACCTGGGCCATAGATTAGTTCTGTTAAATGATACCAAATCCAAGCCTCAGATTCTTGAATCAAACCAAGTGTGTTGGTTGGTTGGGTTATGAACCAGTAAAATGCTTCAACCAATAGTAGTGCTGCAGGTATCCTTAGGTATGTTTTCCCGAGGTCAGCAACTTCAGCCCAAGAGAGGTCATCGACCTCCTCTCGAAGTGGCTTGTCCCCGCCGGCCATGTCTGTGAAATAATCACCTCATTGATGAATTATCACATGGGATAGGGTTGAAGGAGGCTATCCCTTCGGCTTGTATGTGGAGCCGACACACAAGTTGGATGTGTTGGGGCATTATTGTCCAGTTCCGGTTTCCCAAGCGAGAAAGGCACTTTCCAAACTTGATGGAGGTAATGTATTGCTGGTTATTGCAGATGACCCAGAAACAATGCATGATATGCCAATGCTCGTTGAGAGGCTCGGACACAATCTTGTAGATGTGAAGGAGTCTGCAGGAGAGTTTCAATTCATAATCGAGGTGTGCGAATGAACATTGATGAAATTCCGAGTGAAGCTAGGCTTCCAACAAAATATGGCGAATTTAACATTAGAGTATTCCATGAATCAGAAACAGGATTGGACCACGTCGCACTTTCAATGGGAGATATGACAGGTCCCGATCCTGTATTGATGCGCGTGCATTCTGAATGTTTGACAGGTGATGCGTTCGGTTCTATTCGTTGCGACTGTGGTCCGCAGTTGGATGCGGCAATGCGTCAAATTTCTGAGAAGGGATGGGGTGTAATCCTCTACTTACGCCAAGAGGGTAGAGGAATTGGACTACACGCTAAGATTCAAGCATACCATCTTCAAGACCAAGGTGCTGACACTCTCGATGCTAATTTGATGCTTGGATTGCCTGCTGATGCACGTAATTATAGAATTGCAAGCACGATGTTAGATGCAATAGGAGTAGAGGATGTTTGTCTACTCTCCAACAACCCGGACAAAGCTAAGCAGTTAGAACAGTATGGTATCAATGTCGCAGAAAGAATGCCATTGATCGTTGGGGTGGTCACGGAAAATCGTGATTATCTAAAGACAAAGGCAGACAGAATGGGGCATAAAATCGACTTAGATGGTGAGTAAATGGTTAAAATCGAAGCGAAGTATGATGGAAATCTACGATGTACTGCTACGCACGGGCCATCAGGAAAAACTCTGATCACAGATGCACCGGTTGATAATAATGGGAAAGGAGAATCATTCTCGCCAACAGATTTACTCGCTACATCGATGCTTACATGCATCATGACAATTGTTGCCATAAGAGCAGATTCGAAGGATATTGACGTTTCTGGAATGTCTGGAAGCGTTGAGAAAACTATGGCAGCCAATCCTCGCAGAGTTTCAAAACTCGAGGTTATTGTTAATTTACCAAGTGACCTAGGTCATGAAGATAGGGCATGGCTCATAACAGAGGGTTGCAATTGCCCTGTATGTGTATCAGTAAGTGAGTCAATGGAAGTTGATGTCACCTTCCAATGAGGTGATTCGATTCCCAGTGATGCCGAGCATTGGAATTTAGCATACAATAATGCTGACACTGAGAAATTGGGTTGGTACCAAAAAGAGCATGCAGTGACCAACGACTTGTTGACATTGTGCAAGGGCAAGAGAATTATCGATGTGGGTGCAGGGGCCACAACCCTGGTGCAGTCACTAATCGATAGAGAATTCCAAGTAACAGTCTTGGATATTTCATCAGAGGCTTTGCAAATACTATCTTCTCGTCATGGTGATTCTATTGATTACAAGTTAGGTGATTTGTCATCACAATTGGAATTAGGTGAGTATGATATTTGGCATGACCGTGCTGTATTACATTTCCTACTTGAGGAAGAAGAGTATCAATCATATGTTTCAAATCTTGAGTCTTGCATACCTGTTGGCGGATTTGCTGTAATTGAAACATTTTCAATTGATGGTGCAGAAATGTGTTGTGGCCTTAAATTGAGAAGATATAGCGAAGATATGTTGGTTGAATTGTTGGGAGAAAATTGGCAATTGCTCAGGTCAATAAATCACGTTTACACAAATCCCAGTGGCGCAGAGAGGCCATATATTTCGACGGTTTTTCAACGCAAGTAATTAACCGCTTACATAGGAGGCTTCATACCTCTTGGCCGGAGTATTACCCATTTCATTTGCTTCATCAAATTCCAGTAGAATTTCAATCCGGTTTTTAGTGAGCGGAATGGATGTCTAACTATGTTGAATGGATTGCCGACACCTCTTAACGGATACATGATTTGGTCAACCATATTTGGCTCAATGTGCTCATCCACACCGTACACACTAGGGCGCTTGTCCTTTGGCATGTAGTAAGTTCCGAAAACTTGGTCCCAGAGTGGAATAGCTGCACCATAGTTTGTCCAAATAGCCTCTTTCTCGTTACTATGATGCCAATGGTGCATCTCAGGAGTTCCAAGGAAAGGATGCAACCATCTGAATCTGAATCTGACATTTGCGTGAAGTAGCAATCCTAGAACAATCTGGAATATTGCAAACACTCCGGTAATCTCTGGACTAAATCCTGCTGCAATCAAGAATGCAAACGCAGGTGCAATCAAAGTTCCGTCAAACGGGTGTGCTCTAAATCCACTCACCCAATCTAGATGTTCAGTTGAGTGATGTATTGCATGAAATTTCCACAATACTGGAATTTCATGATAGAAGCGGTGGGTCCAGTAACTAACAAAATCAAACAGTAAGAAGCCAACTACCGGTAGCCATTCGCTTGGAATTTGTGCAACCACAGGCCGCATCAATAAACCAGGAATCCAAGCGAATGAAATCACTGCAACAATTACAGCAGCAATTAAACCGATCAAATTTAGCAGCGGAGAAGACATAGCATAACTCATATCGAGTTTATAGAGTGGGCGCCTTACTTTCTGTCCTCGATGTCTTGGGAATAATTTCTCGACAGGAACAATAAGAATGAACAGGACTAACATTGCAACAAGTCCTTCTGTAGAGTAGTATACGCCGGCCCCAACAATCAGGAGTGACAGTAGCCGAATAACAGCAACTCCCATCCAGCTTCTTTCTTTTGCTTCTTCAGTCACAGGTGGTTCATATTCCACCCTTTCTGCTGGAAGAGGTCCAAAACTAGAATCTACTTCCATGCGTTGAAAAAAACCGATTTTGTATATTAATCTCAAGCATTGAAGTTTGACTGTAACCTTTTGTGACTAAGGTAGTCTTCTAAGTAAAAAATATGCAGAACCATCAAACAAATCCGGGATTTAGTTTATATTCTTAGGTTCCAGAGTCAAAGCCATGAAGAAATGGCAACTCATTCTTGCCGCTGTTCTTTTTTCTTCATCCTTATTTTTTCCTACTCACACAACTAATTCAGAACTAGCCAATAATGAAATTCTATCTCGGTATTCGCAAGATTCTCAAACCCAAAACATTAGTGGTTGCACAAATCTAAGTGCAAATAATTACAATCCAAATGCGACTGATGATGATGGTAGCTGTAATTACGACATTGATGGTGATGGCGTACTAGATGTTTACGAAGTGCCTGGATGCACAGACTCAAACATCTCCTCAAACGGTATGTATGCGGCGAATAATTACAATCCAAATGCAACTGATGAGGATGGAAGCTGTGATTATGATTTAGATAATGATGGTATTCTTGACGTTGACGAAATATATGGGTGCACAGACCATTTTGCAAATAATCATGATGTCAATGCAACAGAGAATGATGGTAGTTGTGATTATTCCTTAATTGGTAGTTTCCAGATAATAGAATATCAAACAAATTATGAAAATTATACCGTTAACGACGTAGATTTGTACTCAATAAAATATAGTCCGGATGGTAGATATTATGCTACTCAACACCGATCTCTAATTCTTGTATGGGAGGTTGAAAACAACTCTAATGCTACTGTGATTGACATTAATGGCAAGATTTTGGACTTTGATTGGTCTCCAGATGGCCAACAGATAGCTACGATTTCAACCTACAAGGAAGAAAGTTACTGGGTAGATTTTTATGATTTTGAATCAGGGGAAATAAGTTATTTCTTTGTAAATAATTATTCTGAAATGAATTATGGAATAGTTCCTGGCGATATTGAATATAGTCCTGATGGAAGCCATTTCGCAATTTCCTATTACAATAATACCTCCGTATACAATTCCAGCAGTAATGAACTTGTTTGGAGTTATGAGTCACCAATTTCATGGACCTACAGTAGTTGCAATTATTGGGAAAATTGTTATTCATATCCAAATATTGAATTTCACTACTCTGTATCTTGGTCATCTAGTGGAGACAGATTTGCATTTTCCTCAGGCCATTTGTTTTACTTGCTTAACACAACCACGTGGAATGAAATAATGCATAAATCTCCTCTAGACGGAGATCATCAAGCACCACTAAAGTCGATATCAATTTCCCCAAGTAGTGAATTAATAGCATCTTGCTCTAATTATGGAGGAGTAGCTGTGATGAATATTTCAGAAGGTAATCTTCTTTGGGAGTCAAAATTTGGGACATTTGACAGTTGTTCAGAAATAATTTGGTCTCATGATTCTTCGAAAGTTGCAGTATCGTATGGAAACACTGGTTACTACGCCGCGAGTGTAGTCATATTGTCTTCATTTGACGGGGGAATGCAAGATGTACTCAGAGTCAGAACATATGTTGACTCTTGCTATGATTGGTCAGGTTGTCCTTCTGTAGGTGGATTTGATTGGAGCCTTGATGGCCAGAATATCATAACCACAATCAGCGAGGCTAGCATGGGGATATATCACTGGGAGTTGAATGAATCAATCCCTGTTTATTTCGGCTGCACGAATGAATATGCTATGAATTACGACCCTAATGCAACTAGGTCTGATGGTTCATGCTATTATGACACATATGAAACACCAGTCATAAACTATACTTATTCACCTGGAATTCCACACTCCGGTAGTGATGTTGGTTTCCCTGCAATTACAGATTCAAATGGAGGGATGAACTTCAGCATTGGACCAAGTGAAGAAGAAATGGCGATTTGTTGCCTTTTGTTGCTTTCTGGCCTTGCGTTTATTCCAAGCACTAAATCAAAAAGCTATGAAAGAATTGAATTAAAAAATCAAGATACAGAACGTAATGAGGAAGGTATATCAAATCAAGCGCCGGAAGAAACGCTAATTGAAGGCGGTAAAAGTAACGAGAATAAAGACGGATTCTCAATAGAAATTAACCTGCCAAAAAGGTGACGATTTTAGTTCTAGACCTCCAATTGACGGCTTGTATAGGCTAAATTAGCAATGGAATCATTTGAGAACTATGTCCATGTGGAGGTAACATGGCCAAGATTCTGATGATTACTGCAACCTCCGATAATAACCGCACTCTAGCCGATAAATTTGCAGACTCAGCCCGAGAAATGGGACACGAAGCAGATGTGATTGATCTGGTAGAGTTAGACATGCCAATGTTCTCTGTAGCACGCTCCAAGGAATTGGATGTAGTTCCTGGAATGACTGAATTGAAAGAGGCTATGTCCAATGCAGATTCTTGGATGGTAATTGCCCCCGAGTACAACGGTTCTATGCCTCCCACACTGAACAACGCAGTTGCATGGTTAAGCACACAATGGCAAGACTTCCGCGCCTTGTTCAACCGAAGAAAGGTCGGACTTGCAACCCACAGTGGAGGTGGCGGTGCACACGTAATTATGGCAATGCGTCAGATGTTTTCTTACCTAGGTTGCATTGTCCTAGGAAGGAACTGTATCTCCAACAAAGATAAGGAAGCAAATCCAGAAACTATCGAGGATATGCTGAATCAGTTAGCAAACTGATGAAGGCATAATGCATAATATCTGAAAGCCCCTACAATTTTTCATGGAGATTAATGAGTGCTTCATCACGACTGCTGGTGAGGATTGGGTTAGAATCGAAAACTGCAACGTTCACATGAACGTAAAGCGCCGCCTGCAGCGTACTGTGATCCGCGGAAATGAAGGTGATGACCTTCTTGATGAAGGTGCAGAATCTGCAGTGTATACAATCACTGGCAACATGGACATGGAAAAGTACAAACAAATCTTGAAGATTTTCAGGACAGACCAGCCCTACTTCCACGATCCGTTTGAAGACAGGCAAATGAAGGCGCTTTTTGCTAGTATAGACTATGATAGTGCTACAGGAGATTACGAATTTGTTCTGATGGAAGACGCAGAGCAAGATGAAATCATGTCATGAGGGTTCAAAGTACAGTATTGTACCATTCTGCTGTTGGCTTGTGCCAATCTCTCAGTTGGTCGGTTTCAAGTCTCAATTGAACACCCTTGCCTTGGTCCAATTCTAGGTCCTCTAGGGTGAAATTGACAACTAACTCATTGCTTCTGAATGTGTCA
>JAYYDR010000028.1:0-5171 GCA_036160735.1 Thermoplasmatota archaeon | reverse complement strand
AGCGATTGACGAGGTCATGATTGAACTCGATGGCACACCGAACAAGGCGAACCTTGGTGCTAATGCAATGCTTGGTGTTTCTATGGCTTGTCTCCATGCAGGCGCAGCACTTCACGAGCTTCCTCTGTGGAGATATGTTGGTGGTGTTGCTGGGGGATTAATGCCGGTCCCAATGCTGAATATTCTCAATGGTGGAGCGCACGCAGCATCAAATGTTGACATTCAGGAATTCATGGTAATGCCACACGGATTCGACACCTTCCCTGAAGCACTTCGTGCGGGTGTTGAGTGTTACCACTCACTGAAGAGAGAACTCAAGGCAGACGGACTTCTTGGTGGAGTTGGCGATGAAGGAGGATTTGCTCCGAACTTACCTGCGAATGAAGCTGGCTTAGGGTATATGGTTAGGGCAATCGAAGGTGCAGGTTACAGCACCGAAGAAATTGGAATCGCTCTAGACGTAGCATCGACTGAATTCTACAAAGATGGCACTTACCACATGGATGGAAAGCAGTTGTCGGGAGAAGACCTCTCAGACATTTACGCTGGCTGGGTTGATGAATACCCGCTATTGTCTATCGAAGACGGGTTTGCAGAAGATGACTGGCGAAGCTGGTCACACTGCATGCGCGATATCGGTGACAGAGTACAGTTGGTTGGCGATGACCTATTCGTAACACAGACAGAGCGTCTATCAATGGGAATTGAGGCGAAGGCAGCAAATGCGATTCTAGTCAAGGTTAATCAGGTCGGTACAATTACTGAAACTCTGGAAACAATGGACTTAGCTTCCGCTCACGGATACAATAGTGTAGTCAGTCACCGCTCTGGTGAAACAGAAGACACCACAATCGCAGATATTGCGGTTGGAACCCGTGCTGGCCAAATCAAAACAGGTGCTCCAGCGCGGTCTGATAGAGTTGCGAAGTACAACCAATTGCTTAGAATCAGTAACGAAGTTAGCGAATATCGCTCACCATTTTGAGGTGATATAATGAAGTTGAGGCGGGAATTTCTCCCGGGTGTAATCGCATTGCTTTTCTTAATCGTTGCAAGGCAAATCTATCCTTATGCAGGTGTCATGGTTGCAGATCTCTGGGAAGGATATGAGCAAGAAACCATCGCAACCGGCCTTGGTGGACCAACATGTTTGGTATTCCACAATGATGTACTGCACGTTTGTGATAGAGATGATGGCAGGATACTGACAATAGACGGAGATGTCCTTCTAGACGGTCTCAAACATCCTCACGGGATGGTTTTCATCGATGACGGTGTTGTGATTTCAGAGGAAGGAAAACTGACTAAATATGATTCTAATTTTGAGAATCCGGTAGTCCTAGTGAAGGGCATTCCATCCGGAAATCATCAAACTAATGCGGTCAATTTGCTTCCAAATGGAACCCTTGTTTGGCACAGCGGAAGTACTTGCAATCACTGTAACGAGGATGACCCTAGAAATGCAGCATTGCTTTGGGTAAACTCCACAACTGGCGAGCATGGGATCCTTGCAACCGGCGTTCGTAACTCGTTTGATGGAATTTGGGTGGACGACATTGGATATCTTTTCTCAGACAACGGTCAAGACGCTGAAGGTGATGATTTCCCCGATGAAGAAATCAACCTCTTGGTCGACGGTGCTGATTATGGTTGGCTGGTTGAATCTCCAAGCGATCCAAATCCAGATGGAACCGAAGCACCTGTTGCTAGGTGGACTCCTCATTCCTCAGTAAATGGAATGACAACAAGGCCGGCAAATCTGCCTGGAGATAATCACACAGTTTACGCTACAGTATACGGCTCTTGGGCAACCTTACTACCTAAAGGACATCAAATTCTGAAGATTGATTTCACACTCACCGATGATGGATGGGTTGGAGATGTTGAGGTATTTGCATCAAACGTCGGCACCCCACTTCCAATCACGGGTGGTCCAGATGGAAATTTGTATTATGCTACCTTTGACAGAGGCGGCTCAGTCCACGTCATAAGCCCTGAAGCCAATCCTTGAGGCGCTTACACCCCTCGCGAATTTGCTCGATATTTGTTCCATAGCTCATGCGAACAAGGCCTTCTCCGCCCGGCATTAGTGAACCTGGAACGAGTTGCACGTTTGCCTCATCGAGAGCACGTGTTGCAAATTCGATATCGTCCATTCCTGTTCCAGTTATGTCGGCTAGAATGTAGAAAGCACCTTCTGGTTTTGGGGCAATAATTCCGGGAATATCTTGGAGCAGTGCGTGGAAAACATCTCTTCTCTCGGCAAAGGATTCGAAGAATGATTCACGCTCCTCTTCACAGTCCAACGCAACAGCAGCAGCTCCCATCAAGAATGTAGGAACGTGACTTGCAGAACTCGCTTGGCAGGTTTTGACGCCTTCCATGACTTCGCTAGGACCGGTTATCCAGCCAAGTCTCCAACCGGTCATTGCCCAAATTTTCGACCAGCCGCCAATGGTTAGTGTTCTCTCTTTACCACCGGGGAAGGTGGCAGGAGAAGTGTATGCGTGCTCTGAGTAAACCAAATCAGAATAGATCATGTCGTCGAAAATCCACAAATCGTTTTCTGCAGCGATGCTAGTCAACTCTTCGATTTCACTTGGCAGGTAGACTGCGCCAGTAGGGTTGTTTGGAGAGTTAACCACAATCGCCTTTGTCTTGGAAGTGATTGCCGCTCTTGTAGCATCCATGTCAGGGTGGTAATTTTCTCGGTTTACAGGTACGTGGACTGGAACTGCACCAATCAGTTTCAACATTCCATCATAGGAAGGCCACGCAGGTGCGAAAAGAAGTACTTCATCGCCCGGGTTTAGGCACGACATCATTGCGTAAAGTAAGGCCTGCTTACAGCCTGGAGAAACCACTACGTCATTTGCATCTACATCCAAATCATACTTCATCAAGTAATCTGCAACCGCTTGACATACTTCTTCGGTTCCTTGACTACGAGTATAGCCGTGCAATCCGTCATCAAGCGCTTGCTTTGCAGTGTCCACTACAGGTTGTGGAGTCCTGAAATCGGGTTGGCCTACAGTGAATCGAACCACGCCTTCTGGCGGTGGAGACAAGAACGCAGCGAAACCGCGTCCAATTTCCCCAATATTCGAATTCATACTAGGCATGTAAGTATCCCCTGTTTCTCCCTTCGTACGCTTCCCGCATATCAACACTATCGAGAAACTGGAGCACGGACTGAGATTTGAACTCAGGTCTCAGGATCTGCAATCCCGCTCATAGCCGCTCTGACATCCGTGCAGTAAGGTGGCGGACCGATATGTTGTATTTCAACGCGACTCTAAACCCACGCGCATTATCTAGCACGCGATTTTTAACGCAAAACCGCTAGTCATAAACATGACCGACGGTGATGAGGGGATTAAGATTGAAATCAACGCCCCTCCAAAATCGATTGAAATATCGCCACTGGGTGAATCTCAACCGGTTACGGAATCACAACCGGTTGTGAATCAGGCGCCTATGCTGACGGGCGGAATTGAGCAGGCGGTTCAGCAGAGTATTCTGAACACTGATCCCGGTAATGTGAAGTTTGTAATGGGTCCAAATGGCCAGTTAATTGCCATGCACCAGCCGCCGTTTAGGTGGAAAGATTTCCTCATCGGTGGTGGAATTCCCTTTACAATGATCGTTGTCCCTCTCATTTTCTTGATGATTGGTTCAAGTCTTGGATACGGCGACTACATGTTCGAAGATGTAACACTCCAAAAGGACGAAAACAGTACAATGTACCGTGGCGAATTCACTCTAGAAGAAGACCATTACATGTCGGGCTGTGATATTCGTGCCGGTCAGCCAGCCACTTATTTGGACATATACTGTGATAGGTATGACGATTATGCAGCAAACGTAACATACAGTTTCAACAATGGAACTGAAGCCAATCAATATTGGGAGCAAAAGGTAGTCGGCGCATGGAATAACGATAACGGGACCTTCTATTTCGATAC
The DNA here is from genome assembly GCA_036160735.1 of Thermoplasmatota archaeon. Classification (GTDB taxonomy): domain Archaea; phylum Thermoplasmatota; class Poseidoniia; order Poseidoniales; family Poseidoniaceae; genus MGIIa-K1. The sequence goes on along the minus strand of JAYYDR010000028.1, from coordinate 1,206 downwards.
GGGTGAAGACTATGGTGAGGAAGTCCAGCTTAGAGTAGAATACTACTCAGAAGCAGGCTCATACGGTTTCTTCATGATGATTGAAGAATTAATGAGTGTAGTTTGTTGCTTAGCACCAATTCTGAGTATTGTATTCTTGATTCTAGGATTTTCTCAAGGCAAACCAGGAATGGGTTGGGGCGGTGTAAGCTCGCTAATCGCATTCCCGGTTATGGCTATCATCTCTCTAAGCGTTATGTGGTGATTAATTGCCAGTAAAGGGACCAAATTGGACTCCTGATTCGAACTACTACGATTGTCGATATGCAGTGCTCAGAGAACCTCTAGGATTTCCCAGAGGCGCAGAAATTCTAGCTGACGATGACCAAGCAGTACACGCTTGGGTCGAAGATTCAGGAAAGGTAGTGGCTGTCGGAAGGGCACATCTCATTCCACGCGAAAGCGACGGCTCTCAAGCGGACCACGCAGGGCCAGGAGCGGCACACTGTCCAGCATTCGGTCCACTCGTAAGTGGTGGACCGAGGCCAGCAATTCAAATCAGACAAATGGGAACTTTGGATTCTCATAGGCGGAAGGGGCATGCAGCCGAGGTTCTATCTCAGTTGGAAAAAAGCTCAGTAGAGTTACTTGGGGCGTCTGCAGGATTCCTGCAAGCAAGAGAGATTGCAATCCCCTTTTATCAAAGCCAGGGATGGGAAATTATCGATGAGCCTTATGAAATAGCAGGCATAGGACCTCACCGCTCGATGATGAAGCGCTTCATATAAGCAAAAAATCGCGGTCTTCAAATAGGGCAAGCATCACTGTCTGCTTTAGAGGGAACACTGGGTTCCCTAAGACCAACCCGTGGAAAACGATGAATTTGGAGGAACTGGAACACACTAAGATACAGGGAGCAAATCGCAACACTACAAACCTATTCGATAGCAATGTAGTCTGCCAAGAAGGCAGTTTTAATGCTCTCTCGCCAGTTCAAAAAACTAGCAAGACTAGCGCCAGCTTTGTCACTCCCGTAGTGGAGTCCCAGAAAATTCTTGGAAATGATGAAAATTTCCACGTTATTTGCTGCGAGCCAGTTATGGAAAGAGAGAACAGCGGGTTCTCTATCTATTGATAAAAATTGGAGATGAATAAAATGAATAAGAAGATTGTAAGTATGCTTGTGGCTCTCTTCATGGCACTATCTGCACTGAGTGCAGTTAGCGG
>JAYYDR010000027.1:0-10445 GCA_036160735.1 Thermoplasmatota archaeon | reverse complement strand
AGCCGTACCTTCCGGTTGAACCACCGGAATCGAAATGGTCGACTAATCCCTCGAGAACCACAGTGATTGTCTCAAATCCACGGTGCGGATGTGCAGGGAAGCCTGGTACTACTCTTCCGTGGTACATTTTCCAATCATTTGATTCATCAAAATCCGAACCGATATGCCTTCCAGCTAATCCACCATCTGGGCCCTGGCGGTCATTACCTTCAGGGTACAAGTCTAAATGATGTACACAGAACAAGAATGGATCTAGTGTATCCCTTACAAATCCCATCGGTCGGTTTGATTTGACAGTATTGCCCATGTATCCTAGTCGGGAAGGCCATTCATTAAGCGTTGTATTATGTCCAAAAATAAACATTTGAATATGGTATCGAAAACGGTGGGCTATGAAACATGCAGAAGTATATGAAAAAATAACTGCGATACTCGAAGATGAAGATGATTGGGTAACTGCCATGGCCACAGTTGCTTGTGAGTTGCACAACTCCTTTGAGCACTATCATTGGACTGGATTCTATCGAACAGTTTCTCCTGAAGTTTTGAAAATTGGCCCTTACCAAGGAGGACATGGTTGCTTGACAATCACCTACGATAGAGGGATATGTGGAGCTGCAGCTAGAACAGGAGAGTCACAAATTGTACCCAACGTACACGAAAGGCCTGAACATATTGCTTGTAGTTCTACAACCAATAGTGAAATTGTGATACCAGTTAAGAACTCAAGTGGAGATGTCGTCGCTGTTTTAGACGTGGATTCTGATGAATTTGATGCCTTTTCGAAAGATGACATTTCTCTCGCACAAGACATTTGTGAATGGCTTGGAGTCACCTATCACTCCAATGACTGAAATCATACATAAGTTGAAGTAGATTTTTCCAATTTACGAAACATGGGCAAGCAGAAGAACGTACTGGGACACGATATCGGAGAATGTTCTTGTAAACCACTAACCGGATGGTACAGAGACGGGCATTGCCACACCGATGAACATGACAGAGGCTCTCACACAGTATGCTGCATAGTTAACGAAGAATTCCTTCAATTTGCTAAATCAAAAGGAAATGACCTGATTACTCCTGCTCCCCATTTCAACTTCCCTGGCCTCAAGCCGGGAGATTCGTGGTGTGTTTGTGCTAGAACTTGGTTGGATGCACTAAATCACGGGCAGGCATGCCCAGTAGACCTTGAGGCCACTAACATCAAGGCCCTAGAGATCATTCCTCTGGAGTTGCTTGAAGATAGAGCGGTTTGATTACTCGCTCTCAGCATTGACACCAGTCATTGATTGGTACATCCTTGCATCCTGCTTTAGGAATGGTGTGTACATTGCAGGAAGTACGAATAGACTCGAAATGAGTGCCAGTGCAATCGCTACAACGAAAACCTGTCCGAATAACTGGAGGGGTACCAATGAAGAGAAGTTTAGGACGGAGAAACCACCTGCTGTAGTAAGTGCAGCACCAAACATTGCACGACCGGTTGTTGCAACGGATTTTGTCGACCATTCTGCGGGGTCTGCAAACGGTGCATGTTCCACTTCTTCCTCTAGCCGAGTTGTCAAATGCACTGCATAGTCAACACCCAAACCGAGGGTGAGTGCACCGATTGTCACCGTCTGTGAGTTCAGCTCATATCCGGTCAAACCCATGATTCCGTATACCCACACAACGACTACCATTAGCGGAATCCAGGTAACGAATCCCCTTGCTGCGCCTCTTGCTAAGTCCTTCTGCCTCACTGTGTTAATTCCAATTAGCATCAATAGTATTACACCAGCAACAGTTCCAGTTGATAGGATTGCAGAATCTGCAACATCTGCGGTAATTTGTGCTAAAATCAAAGAACGTCCCGATAACTTGACTGTGAAATCTCCATCACTTTCCTTTGCTAAATCTGCTAGATCTCCAGATAATTCTGACTCAAAATCTGCGGTTGCTTGCCAATCCAATGTAGCTGCTTGGAATGAGATAACTGTCTGTGTAGCCTTTGAGTTTAGCGTTCCTGAGGAGATGTTTCTTCCATCAGGGGTAAGTAACCATTCCTCCAAATTCTGCCAATTCGCATCGTCATCATCCAATGCAGACATCAAATTGTCAAGTTCAGTATTGGAGATTCTAGATTCTTCTAAGACAGTCCAAATTCCAATTGGAACTCCAGTTACTTTGCTATTCAACTCTAAATCCGAGACTACTGTATCATACAACAACCTACCATCTTTGGAGATTACATCTCCGTCCAGTACAGCGTACAACGGTGCAGGACTACTTTGGAATTCGTCAGATAGAGTAAGGAAATCCTGTACAACAGGTACTGTGTCATCGAAGTTGTCTCTCTGGTCAAAGCCTACCTCTAATTGCTGGAAACCAACAAACATAGGAACCGATACAAGAATCGTGACTACTATGACCTTGACTGGAGTCTTGGTAAGCGAACCAATCCATGTCGAGATAGGACCAATATCGTTTTTCCCGGATTTCTCTAGTGGTAATTTCTTTGGTGGAATTATCATCATCAAAGCAGGCAATGCTGTTATGCTCAATATGTAAATGAAGAATAGACCAATTGCAATTACTGTACCAAATGAAACCAAGAATTGTTGGGATGAGAACCTGAAAGATAGGAAACCAACCATATCGGTGAAAATTGCAACCATTAAAGCAGCAGAGGTCAAAATCGTACCTTTACGGATTGCAGCCCTTCTAGCTTCGAGAGAGAAATCTCGCAGGGTTGTTCTACCCTGTGGATTTGCTTTTTCTCGGTCCTGTAACTCTTCTCTTATTCTAGCAACAACGTGTAAACCGTAGTCAACACCAATTGCTAGAAGAAGAATTGGAATTGAATTCATCGCCGCGTTGAATACCATCTTAACTCCTAGAAGTGTCAACAATCCTGCCATGCCGTAGGTTGCAAGAATTGCAAATACTGTCAATATGAGTACGTTAGCAGTGTCGCGTTTACTTCTAAATTTGGTCCACAAAATAAAACCTAGAAGCAGCAAACAAATCGAATTGAGTATACCCAATTCCTTACCTAGGTTCGCATTTTGTCCAGTTGCCAATTGAGCAAATGAAAATACTGACAAATCAGAATCTCCTGTTTCTTCGTCTGCTTTTTCTTTCAAATCTTCAGCCCATTCAGTGACAATTTCCTGGACATCATCAATGACCTCCAAGTCATATTCTACAGGGTCGGTAATTACGACGAACGTGGTTAGTACAGGGCCATCAGAATCCCATGGGTTGGAGGAATCATCAGCTGGTAGATTAGCAACCATTAGTGCCCTGTAATCGATAGATTGCATACCGATTAAGGCACCTATTTTTCCTAGAATTGGACCGGTAACCATCGCTATTTCGCTGGCGTTTGGGCCTTGAACAAGTGCATTCAAATTTCCAGAAATAATACCAAGGTCAGTAGAAAGATTTGCTCCAGAATCAAGTCTCTCCAACCAAACTGTTGGGTCCTCTGGCTGCCAATTTCTCAACTCTTCAGACGTTACTACACTTGGACTTGGAATACTATCTGATGCTTGACTGAGGTTACTCAGATGACTGCTTAGACTGTCATTATCGATATTCTGAATCGCAGTGATTGCAGATTCTAATTCTGCAATCCACAATTCTGCCCTAACTGGATCTTGTAATCTCTGCCACTGCATTGCAGAACTAGCCATACCACTATTTGCTTGAATTCCGAATAATGGATATTGATATTTTTGTAAATTTTCATCTTCCAATAATAGCGCTTCTAACACTGCTAACTGAGTCCAGGTTTCTTCCTCATACAAATCTCCAGAATCAATATCATCAATGAATCTGATGAAATCTATTGATGCTTGATACTCATCTTCAATTTCATTCAGTAATTGAACGGTCTCATTATCAGGGAAAAAGGCATCTTGGCTGTTATCAAAGTCGATAAACATCGCATTTGGGGTTAGTGAAAAAATGAAGACTAGGATGATTCCAATAGTGGTTTTTGGTCTCTCTGTACTGAAGCTTGTCATTCCATCGAATATTTTCTTCATACTCTTAACCGAGTAGAAGTGAAAGTTTCTCAGTTATATTCTCTTGTTTGATTTCTAACTTATTTTTCCTGATTCCAAAAACACCCAATCTTTCCAACCAACAGTCGAGATTAGGTGCCGGGAGCGGGGGCTGAGCAATCAACATGCGAAGCCAAGCTACCAATGCATTAGGATGTAGGTGCCGGGAGCGGGGCTTGAACCCGCGACCTTCGGATGTCTCAGACATGTGAAGGGGCTTTGGTACGTCACAAAAAGTTCGTTAGAACTGCCCTATGAGTCCGACGCGCCACCAACTACGCCACCCCGGCAAGCAACTCGCCCACCGTACACCCCTCTTTGAATAATGCGGCAAATTCTGCTTACTCAATTTCAATAATTTGAGCGATTTTTAACCACAGGATTCATTCACTTGGAGTCATCCGCACCAGTTAATGGTGGACATCAACACTGCTATGGCTGCCGCTGCTGCAGAGCGAAGAAACCGAGGCTCTGGAGACAAAGAGCGGAAGAAAAACCGCTCCGGTGCGGACATGGGTATCGAATCATTCGATCCTGTAGAGCATGTGTCCAAAGAGAAAGCTGATACCGTCTCAATGTGGTTAGTCATCACATTTGCAGCAACAATGGCTCTGGTAATGAGATATGTCGCAATGCCTGGCTCAAAAGGAAATGCTGACCTGTTGTGGTTCGTTCCAATGATGGCGATCTTCCTACTTCCTTCCATCCACAGGTCTTTGCTTCCAGAAAAATTTGTTGAACACTACACTAGAGGAACATGGTTTAAGGCATCATTCCTTCATGTTTTTACTTGGCTTGCGCTAACATTCCTGCTCACCAATGCCCCATTTGCTGACATTGTTGCACCTCAGGTCGACGAAGGGTGGGGGATGATCTCGTCGAGCGAGGAAGGGTTTGAATTCTCGGACGAATCAAGGGACAAAGTGTACCTGACAGAAGGCTACACAGGCATACATTATCTTGTATTATCATTCAGCGACAATTACGATGCAAGTGACTCTAAGTATTCTATCACTTTCAACGGAGAGGCCGCAAACAATTCGTGGGCAGTACTCTCTGAATCTAACCCCGATGCATTAGACCCTGTCCGTTCACACAAGGACATTGATTATCCTGTTGCAGTCGAAGTACCTGCTGGACTCGCCGTTGGAACTTACGAAGTTGAGATCAAAGTGGTCGAAGACGGAGACCCTTGGGAAAATAAGCGAACAGTAACCATGACCCTAATTGTAGAAGAGGTCGTTGTTGAAGATTCAACCGAGTAACTTGGATAGTCTTGCTGTCAGAGCATCAAGTTGGATGGCTTCACCGCCACCCTCAACTAATCTGAAATCGATTTCTGCCATCAACTCGGTTAACTCGAGCTTCTGCATTTCCGATAGGAAATCTGCTCCGTACAATTCTCTGTGCAATTGATTGACAAAATCTGTACCTGCGAGGCCATATTTGTCAAGAAGATCTCTCAACCTTCGTCTCGCTGCATGGAATCCATCTTGCCGGCAAGCCATTAGATACTGATGAAGAGATTCAGGTGGTGCAGTCGCACTCGTTTCATAGATCAGTGAACGTGTGACATTCTTTTCCAGCGCTGCCGCAACCTGTAGCGCAGTGATTGCTTTACGTAAATCACCTTGCGATATTCTGACTAGTGCTTCGGCCGCTTCATCATCCAAACCAACCTTTTCCGCTTCGGCGACATTTTTGACTTGGCTGAGTACATCTGCGTCTGCTAGAGGCCTGAACCTGAATACTGCACACCTACTCTGAATTGGCTCAATGATTTTGCTTGAGTAATTGCATGACAAAATGAACCTACAGGTTTGAGCGTACTGTTCCATTATCCTTCTCAATGCACCCTGGGCATCGTGAGTCAAAGCATCAGCTTCATCGAGGAAGATAATTTTGAATTTCGCATCACCGTAAGGAGAAGTCCTGGCGAATTGTTTGACTTTGGTTCTAATCGACTCTAATTTACGCTCATCGCTGGCGTTCATTTCAAGTAAATTATTACGGAATTCCGGACCGAAAACATCCCTTGTCAAAGCCATTGCAGCAGTAGTTTTCCCTGTACCAGGCGGGCCTGCGAATAGTAAGTGTGGAAAGTCTGCCAAATTAGCGTAGGATGCTAACCTTTGGACCACCGATGCTTGACCTCTGATGTCTCCGACTGTCCGAGGACGGTGGCGCTCAACCCAGAGTTCACTCATACTTTAGGTCGTCAGAATCGGACGGACTTGAACCTTCGCTTTGGCAAAAAAAACTCCCGAATATCATCGGCCACCCTACGGGTGGCCAGCCGAAAGGAAACTATACCCCCTCCCACAGTGGAGACCTGAGCCCAATGTCGTCAAACAGCCGTGACCGCCAAAAAATTACCACTTCTTTGCTGCTGGTAATCATGTTCTTATTTGCTGATTTAGCGCTACCACAAGCCATTCCTGAATGGAAAACTGTAGAGCTGGAAGATGAAATAACTGTTCAAAGAACAACTTCAACATTCAATGTGTCAAAAGATTCAGGGATTGAATCTGGCAACCCAAATTCGTACTATGGAAGTGATGAGACCGCTGGATTGGGCATCGGTGCAAGCGGGGAATCAAGAATTCTAATTTCATTCAACAACTCTGTGCCAAGCGGCGACATGGTAAACGGAGCAACTCTATTCCTAACCTGTGGAATTGATCCTGCTGAATTAGACAGCATTAGCATTTATTCTGCAAGAGTCAAATCAAACTGGGACGAATCAAATGTAACATGGAATGACAGGGATACAGGGGCAACTTGGGATTTACCGGGTGCTGATGATACTACAGATAGGTCCGGCTGGGAGCCGCCATTTTACGGATATGACAACAACACATTCGAAATCAACGTTACAGCCCTCGTACAGGACGCTGTAATCAATTCTAGAAGCACAATCAACATCCTACTTGCAGCAGTAGGAAGCTCGTACACTTGCCACATGTCTGAGTCAACTGACACCAACAGTACACCATACCTTTCCATCAACCACCAAAATGGAACACACACAAACGGTGGAACGCTTTCACCTAATTTCGTTGAGGATGGGGCTGCAATAATGAATCCAGACTCTTTCCTACTATCAGCAGAAACCAACCCTGAACTTTCTTGGGAAAGCATGACTGGGACATCTGCTCAAGTCCAACTCTCCACTAGCGAGGACTTCAAATCAGAACTCGATGACTTCTGGTACTACAACACTGTAGACAATTCTAGTATCTTCACGTTGAATGCTGGCAACGGCGAAATGACTGTCCCATCAGGTCACGAGTTAGATAATGCAACAACGATGTATTACAGAATGAGGGCGATCGACTCATCGGACACATACGGTTCTTGGGAGACTGGTTACTTCCACTTGCCAGGACACACTGTATCACAAGTTGGCAATTATGGAAAGTTCACAATTGATTTCGATGATTTGGGATTGATGGATGATACGATTGAAGATACGTTTGTCGATTCTAGTAGTGCTTCTAGAAATGTCAATTTGGGTGGAGAAGGAAATATCACAATCGGTACATCCTCCTCAAGCGAACAACATGGATTGATGAGGTTCAACATGGATGACATTGGTCTACACAGCAACTCTTCGATTATCAGTGCTGAGCTGACCATGGACAGAAACTCATTCAGTGGGTCAGCAGCCGTTAGTTTCCATATCATGGAATCAGAAGAATGGACTGAATTTGGTTCAACGTGGAGAAAATACGACGGCACATATTACTGGGACGACGGTGGTCGAGTTCCTTCAATGTCGATTACCAGCTTTGAAGGAGACCAATCCTCAGACACAATTGTGGTAGAACTGACCGCAGCAATCCAAAAGTGGATAGATGACAACAATGCTCTAGTACAATCTGGATCGACTCCTGATTCTGATCTTGAGTTGATGTTGGTGGCATCAACGTTCGGAATCGAGGAAACATCAACAAAATTCGTAAACATATGCAGCACAGATGCAACAGATTGTGACACACCGACTCTAGAGATCACATACGATTGGGATAGTACTGGACCTCCGGTTACCCCTACTCACTTATCGCCATTAGACGGACATGCAGTATGGAATCTAACCGGGCACAACCTTTCCGGCAACACGACCCCAACTCTGTCATGGGATGGAAGTATCTCTTGGAGCGGTGATCTCCTGCTCGAACTCTCCACAGACGCTGAGTACAGGGACGTCATCCATTCCTTTGACACATCGGTGGATACAGAATTTTCTGAGACCGATGGAAACTGGTCAATCTCTGGTTCAGATGCACTAGATGACGGAGTTCTATACCACTGGAGGCTAGCTCAAGTTGACTCAACAACGAAACATAGGTCTTGGTGGTCATCCTCCTCATTCCTAGTTTCTGGCCTTGAATCAGAGCACATCCAAGATAGCGAACACAGATTAAGACTGTCGCACGGAAATGCAACTACTGCTGGTGATGCACCGAGTTGCGAAGATACATACATCGACAGTGGAACGCCAAACGCCAACTACAACGGTGAAGATGAGATGCAAATCTCCTACAACACATATCCATCAGAGACTTCTATCTTAATCGGATGCGACCTAACAAGCCACCTATTGCCAAATGGTTATGCCGTTAAGAGTGCGACTCTAAAGATGAGACTAGCTGATTCTCCATCCGGTACCCCAATAATTGCAGCATGGGAAAGCAGACAAAACAACTGGACTGAAGATTCTGCTACATGGGCAACATTCGATGGAACAAACGCATGGGGCACAAGTGGAGCAAAGGGTTGGGAAAAATCCAGCCTTTTGGATTCAGAATCCCTCGGGAATTCATACTCAGCAGGAGATTGGGTTGAGTGGGATGTGACACTCGCAGTTCAAAACGCCATGAGAGAAGATCGCTCTGTTGATTTGATTTTGGGAATACTTGGTTCCGGTTCAGGCAATAATCGAGATGCATTGTTCTATCCAAATTCTGCTAGTTCTACCAGTAGGCCTGAAATCTCCTTTGTGTACGTCCCAGGTTCCGATGCTGTGCCTTCAGATCCTGTACCAATCAGCCCACTGAACGGCTCATGGTCTGTCGAAACCGGAATCAATCCTGCACCAGACAAGACTCCACAATTAGCTTGGAATCTATCCGCAAGTGGAGTTTCAATCGGAGGATGGTCGGTTGAGTTAGACACAACAGATTCTTTCGATTCCTCAGACCTCATAATGGCTACAAGTTGGAATGACAATGGCTTTGATATCACAAACCAGACATTCGATTTGTCAACTCCACTTGATGCCGGAAACACTTGGTATTGGAGAGTTAGAGCAACTAGTTCTACCAACCAAATCGGCAACTGGTCAAACACATTCAATTTCCTGCTCCCGGACATAACAACATGGAGTATAGACTCGAATAATTCAGCAGTTGAATTGCGTCACCACGATGCAATGCCTGATTTGAATATTCCAAACTTTATTGACACATGGGTCGCAGATTCAGGAGTTGGTGCAACCGCAGACCAATCTTCTTCTTCTTCACTCAAAGTTGGTACAAGTAGTACCGGAGAAAACGCAACAGGATTGCTGCGAATACCTCTTACTGAATTACCAAACCCACAAAATGCACACGTATCAAAAGCAGAATTGAACCTCTACGCAGAGTTCGGTTCAGATACTGGGAACGCAGTTTCAATTCACGAATCTAGCGTTGCTTGGAACACAAGCGCTAATGGTACGACATATGACGGTAGTAACAACTGGTCTAGCCCAGGTTCTATGGGAGACATGGACAAAGGCGTAATCATCGATATACAGCAGGGCAAATCTGCAGCGTGGATGACTTTCGATATTACAGAAATAGTGCAACATGCGTTCGCAAATGGTGATTCCCATATATCGCTAACAATAGTTGGCTCAATCGGAGAAGGTCAGACAACATTCACATCGACTGATGGAAGTTCAAGCGACTCTCCATGGCTAAACATGACATGGACTTCGGGCAATGCATCAACTCCAGAGGTTGCGGGTATCAATACTGATCCTGCGGTTAACGAAATTTTGTGGAATACCAGTGGGCATGCTCTTCTTCCTCAAACACAACCAACTTTCAGTTGGAATCACTCTAACCCTTCCAACGTTGACGATTGGAGAATTTTCATATTCGAGGATTACAATGACGCCAGAGCAGGTTGGGAAGTATTCGATAGTAGGGAATCTTCTACAGGATGGGACCTGAACAGTCTAACTTGGACTTACCCAGACAATTTCTCTGCTGGTGAATCATACATATGGTTCACGCAACCGATTACAGATGACATACTAGGTGCAAGAGGAAACCGAACCGTATTCCACGTGCCAAGCGAAACCGGTGCAGAAATCAATTCAACGGATGCGAAAATTTCTTTCCA
>JAYYDR010000026.1:0-8247 GCA_036160735.1 Thermoplasmatota archaeon | reverse complement strand
AACAGTTCTAGTCTTCTTGTCCAAATCAGGATCCTTCAACTTCTCAGTGATGGATTCGATTTCTTCCTTTGCAGCAGCTCTTTCCTTGTTCAGTTGCTTGTCTTCCTTCACCATCTGCAAACGAGCCTTGCGCACGCTGGCGTTCTTGTGATTCTTATTGAATCCTGGTGATGCTTTACCGGAGATTTCTACTGAAGTTGGGAATGGTATCTCTATTCCCTCAGCCTTGAATCTTTCATCGATGTTCTTCAGCAACCAATCACGAGCAACATACTCATCGGAGTAATCCTCAACCCATCCGTACATCCTGAAGACTTTAGCAAAGTCTCCTAACTCGATAAGAAGAACTCTAGGGTCCGGTTTTTGGATTACGTAAGGGCATTCACGCATTAGTTGAAGAATGGTGTACTTGACGTGAGATATGTCTTCATCATATCCAACTCCAATGTCCTGAACTAATGAAATTCTGCGTCCAACTCCATCGCCACCGCCTCTTGCGTGGTTGATAACTGTAGAGTTGACCAGACTGTTGTTTGGAATCACTACTAGATTTTCCTCATGGGTTAGAATCTTTGTTGACAATATTCCTACTGAAACAACAGACCCCATCTTTCCTTCAACTTCGATCCTGTCTCCAACTTCAAACGGTTGGTCTAATGCAAGCATAAACGAGTTGACGATGTTCCCGAGGGTTTGCTGCATCGCCAATCCGATAATCAAAGAGAATACAGCTAGCGAAGCCAATACACCGAACAACTCTATGCCTAGTTCGGATAATGCGAGGTATAAACCTCCAAACCAAACCGCCGCACGGAATATGAAGATAATCAGTGAATTACTTCCAGAAACCGTTACACTTGATGGATCTGAGAATCTGTTCATCAATTCTGGAATCATCACCTTGAAGGCAACGCTGAGCAGCGACGCTGACAGGATAATGTAAATCGCTTGAATCAATGGTAGGAAAGTAAACGCAAAATCAGAATCGTCTCCAACAATCCAGTTCATTGAGAGGTGGAAACCTGCTACCGTTACAAAGAAGTAAATACGCTTTGATACAGGTGCGAATAGTTTGTCATCCCAGTCAAACTTAGTCTTCTTTACGAAGTCTAGTACGACCTTTCTCAAAATCAGCCTAGTGAATGCTAAGGCAATCAATGTCAGCAACGCACCAATTCCCCATTTAGCCCAAACGTTCAATTCGTTGATGGTGTTAATTGCATCCTCAATTTGCTCAAGCACAGTGCTCACCGGATTGTACTGCGCTGGGAAACCCATTCATGATTGTGTCGGCAATATAACCTATCATGAACGGTTTCTTCTGTTTATTTGGCTCCTCAAACGGGGTTTTCCTTCGTGGGGTTTAAGTACAACGGGGTATAGAATCAACTTGTGTTCGAAGAACTCTGACCCCTGTTAGATCTGAGCTACGCTGATGGCCGAGAGGCCCTAGAAATCAGCCGAGGAGTATTGGAAATAACAGGAGAGTTAGAGATATGGTTAGAAGGCACAACAAAAGAGTACACAACGGCAAGGACCGTCACACGGGACGTAAAATCCCAAAACGGTCTGAGCCCGAAAAGAAGGTGAAGACCAGATCTGTTGGTAGTGGCAGGGGATTCGTCCCTATCACTCTACAACGCAGACCAAGCACGGTTCGTTGTACCTGTACTGGAGATGAGATGGATAAGGTGAACGAGCGTTTGTTCAGGACCTTACAAAAGTTCACTCCAGAGGGAACATGGAACGGTTTGACTGGTATTTGGGAGCGCAAGGTTGGTTCGATTCCTCCGCATTTTGCGAGGAAGTTCAGAACCCACATGCACCACTTCCGTCCCTTCTTCAAGGATAGGATGGACACCTTGACTGGCAATTTGCCGCACACCCGCAAATAAGCGGGGGATTCGGCGGGCACAGGGCTTCGGCCCTGTGTTCGCCTCACTACATCACAAATCTCCATCCCACATGTTTCCCTAATTTGACTCAAATTTGCATGGCTTTATGAGGTACCCTAAATCAATCACAGATGCACCGGTAATTTGACTCGTTACTCTCCCATTTTTTCTCACAATTTTCAGATTATTTTCACAATATTAGCAAAGGTACGCAAAGGAGGACATACTATGGACGAAAAAATACGAGAACATTTGGAAAAAATAGAGGAAATCAAGCAAGAGGTTGAGAAGTTAGCGGCTTCGGTTGAATACGAACATATTGGGCGTTTTATGGACGAAATCAATCGAGAGGTCGAGGGATTGCGCGTCATGGAAAATGCAAGGGCCAATTATCAGAGAAGACTCGAAGCTGGAGAAATCGAAGAAAAAGAATCCACTGTTTTAATAGACGATGAAGATGATGAGATGGACGAAGATGACTTTTCATCCAATTCAACATTTGAAGTAAACACTCCAATCGGTCAATTTAGTGTTGATATGGAAGGCTTTGAGGCTGCAAAGACTCGTGCTAGAGAGATTGTCAACCCCCCTCAGTTTTCCAAAGGCAGAGAAATGACAAGGGAATTCATCGGTGGAGAAGACAAGATGGATTTCAGATACTGGTCTAACAATCTTGGTTCTTTGATCAAGCTGCACTTGGATTCAATGTATGATGAGTCAGACCTGGTGAAGGAATTCGACCTTGAAGGTAAGTTGGAAACTCAAGCTACATATGGTAACCTCCAACTGGGGGACGAAGGTTCAAGGAGGTTCATTCAAAGTGGTTACAGATTCTATGAGCGTGATGGTGAGCGGTTCGTCGTTATCGTGTCTCAAGACCAAGATGGTGACCAACGCATCGTTTACATCACCACGCAAGAGGGCAGAGGGCTTGAACTCCTCGATGAGTTAGAAGAGGACTTCTATGTAAACGGTCCACTCAATGGTGCATTCATCGATATGGACTACAACTTCATCAAGCGTAGTGACATGGTAGATGAGTTGCTTGCATGGAATCCAACAATTCGAAAGCAACTCGAGAAGGACGTTCTGGACTTCCTTGAATTGATGCCTATTCTCTATGAAAGAGGTCTTCCTAACTCTAGAGGAATCATCCTTTCAGGTGCGCCAGGTACTGGTAAAACGATGTACGCAAAATCAATTGCTGCGGAAGCTGCAACTACCACGATTCTAATTTCTGCAGAGATGATAAGACAGAGGCACGACATCAAGTCAACATTCAAGTTGGCAAGGAAACTTGCTCCGACTCTGATTATCATCGAAGATATAGACACTGCTGGTACGGTTAGTAGGAAGTTTACAGACCACCCAATCTTAGGTGAGTATCTACAGTCAATGGATGGAATGGATGCTAACAATGGTATTCTAGTCTTAGCAACAACCAACCACACTGAGAACATCGACCCTGCAATTTCTGACAGACCAGGTCGCTTTGACAGAATCATCGAAGTTCCAATGCCAGACAAAACACAAAGAAAGCAGATTATCAAGAATCTGCTTCGCAATATGCCATCGAAGATGACTGAAGGTGAGGCAATCGATAGAATAGCATCCAAGTCAAATGGGCTATCTGGTGCGTGGATTCGTGAGGTGGTTCAGACTGCAATGATAGAAGCAATCTCTGCTGGCAGAGAAGAGATTGAAACATCTGACCTTGAGTACGGCCTCAAGGATGTGCTCGATAGAAGAGGCATGGCATACAAGCCTACACCAAGGCTGGGTGAGTCCGGTAATTCCAATTCTGAAGTCTCAGTAATGTGATCGAAGTCTAGACTTCGACCACGTGGAAGATGTCATGCTTTTCGTGGCCGCCCTTCTCGATTAGTCTGAAGTAACCTTCTTCCACTAGCTCGTCGAATATGTCCACATAGGCATTCTTGTCATCGATTACATCGGTCATGAAGTCAATTCTCTGGATGATTCTGATATCCTTGCGCTTTAGGCGACGGTTTTGAGGGTACTCCTGCTCATAAGCCATAGATTTCTGGCGAAGGAAAATCTCCACGCTCTTTAGGAATCTTTCTCGCAACTTAGTAGTCTCTGCAGATTCTTTTCTGACGGTTTCTTGATTGAGGAATTCCTCTCCAATCTCGTCACAGATTTCATCCATTCGGGATTCGATGTGCTCATCGCCGACAGGGAATTTTTGGAATCTCATGCGGTAAGTTAGGTCGACTTTTAGGCGGAAATCCTCCTTGTCAACATCCAACTCATGCTCTGTAATCCAGTACTCGTAGTTCACATCAATAATTGCTTCATATAGGCTAATTTGCTCTTCTAAATCGTCCATGTCAGTACCCTCCATTGTGCGGAGTTTTTCTGCTGACAGGACGGTGTATCAACATATCGCTATAACCCGCACTGATATGCTAAAAACCCGACGTTTTTCGCCGGCTGACCTACACTTCCAAATCATTCAATTCGAGATGGCAGTGCATTTCATGGAATCATGAGTTCGTGGCTTGGTGTAGAATTGTGGATTTATGAATAACCATTTTCCTGTGGTTATTTTGAGTAAATGGCTAATTTCAGGCCCTATCATAATTGGTATGTTCATGAATTTTGCCGGAGGTTAGTTTATTTACCTCCTTTGTAACTTTTCTAAGAATGTCCAGACCTCTGAAGGAAGTAATTCATGGCAGTGCTACACTGCTAAAACTTGCTGAGAAACCTCTCGGGATAGGTTTGGGAATAGGTTTGTCTGTTGGAGCGATCAACACCTATTTTCTCGGAATTCCACTATTGCTAACCCTCTCCAGTGGTGCGATTTTGGGCTTGATTGTATGCCTAATTGCCGCACCAGGTATGAAGTCAGAATTACGTGCTCGCAGGGAGGCAGAAGCCCGCAGAAAGGCTATGCTCAGAGCAAAGGCTAGGACAGCTAGTGCTTTCACAGCCTTCGAATAATCAATCCTCAAACATCAATTCAGTTGGGTCTTGTTGTTCAAGCACATCAGTTTTCATCCTTTCAAGTTCTTGAATTTGCTTTTCGATTTGTGCCAAATCATTACTTGCAGGAACATTCGGTAATTCATCTTCCTTTCTCATTCGAGAAATCATGACACCCGCTCCAATCAGCAAGACAATCAAAGTTCCAACTGCAGCGTAAATTGTTGACCAATTGCTTGCATATTTGTTGTCAGGGAAGTCGTCAGCATTGTCTCCTACACCATCTCCATCTTTGTCGAATTGTTCATCAGGGTCTTGAGGGAATGCATCAGTGTTATTTCCAACTCCATCGCCATCGTCGTCATGGGTTTCATTGGGGTCGTCGGGAAATGCATCTTCGTCATCGAAAACACCATCATTATCTGAATCAACACGCGGTGGTAAAACTACAACCTCTAATGAAATATTTCCGGGATATTCATTAAACAAATCCGAACCTGGATAGGTTACAACAATCCTGTAAATCGCATCACACAATACACCATTGCAGTATTTTGTTCGTATGAACTTAGCAGTCCAATTGAATTCTGCAACACCCATTGAGTCAGTGAGGTATGCATCGTATGTGGAAATACCCCATCTCTTGGTGAAATGGTCATAAAGCCAAACAGTTACAACTACTGATTCATTTTCTAAACCGAGATCCAAACGGTCTCGCAACAAGACCACGCTTCCAGTGACAACATCACCATTTTCCAGAGCGTATTCCTCTACTTCATCGTATATCCCATCACCGTCAACATCAACTCGACTAGAGTCGTAATGGCCCCATTTTTCTCGAACCATCATTTCGGTCCTCGACCTCACTAAAACTTCAATATCTGCGTATGAAGAAGTAGTATTTGCTTCGGAATCTGATGTGCATGAGTTTGAATCTCCACCTGCTGGTTCGTATGCTACTCGAATTGTCCTAATTCCTTCCAGTTTCCCACCAGTCGTTTCAACACCTCGTAAAGATGGATTTTGAAGAGGGTCGCCACTAAACCATTCGATGGTACCACTTTCAGAGGTATTTACGGTGATGATTGGAATGGTGGATTCATCCGGATCGACGTAAATATTGAGACATTTGTCAGCGATGGGATTACCATCCCATCCAGTCAGAACAGCGTCAATGTGGAACGATTCCTTCAGATACAGAATTGGGTATTCGGTTCCATTTTCCATTGTGTAAGAATCCACAGTTGATTTGAATGGACCAATTTCCGTGATTTCTATACTAGAACTAATCAAAAAATCATCATTCACAATCCAAACTATACCTTCAACATAATCTTCAGCAACATTTGGGGGAGGTGCCCCATTTGCTTCAACTACACTCGCAGTTATGTTGAGGATGTAAGCACCGATTGTCATGTTATTTTCAGCAAATAACGTGATGTTGAATGTTTCTTCACCGTTTGGCTCTAGAGTAATTGTGCCATTTGTTTGAATGGCTAAGCCATTAGCGTCAACTTGAATTTGGATCCTTTCAACATAAGAATTAGGATTTGAGGCTATACAGGTTACGTTAGCACTAGGCTCATTTTCACTAGAATTGATGAGGGCTAGGAATCCGTCTGTAGAATTCTCATCTGCAGTACCGCTATCGTAAACCTCTTCGTATATGTTCAAACAATCCAAGTCTACAGCGGGTACTGAAACCTGTGCAGATGTTTGTAGGGGCACTGTTCCAAAAACAATCAACAGCGTCAATGCTATTGCTTTGCGCATGTGAAATCCACTGTAGGTGGACTTAATCAAATCAGTGCCGACATCAAAGGGAGTTGATTGCTTCCTCGTGATGCTTCAACAAGTTTCGCAACTTGACCTTCATTGAAGGTGTCATCATGTCGTTGTCAACAGACCACTCCTCTGGGTCTAGGATGATGTTGCGTGCAACTTCGTATCCCTTCCACTTTGGTGCGATCATGTTGTTCTCTGTTAGGTTAGCAAGTAGCCAACTCTTGACTCCTTCATCCTCACACATTGCTGCGTTGTCTGAAGGAACAGATACTCCAGCAGCGCTTGCTGCGCTTCTTAGAGCGTCTAGTGATGGGTGAACGATTAGGAATGTGTTCTTCCTGTCCTTTCCATCTAGAACTGCTTGCTCAACTAGTGGGCTGAGTTTCAAGTTCTCCTCAAGAGGTGCTGGTGAAACGTACTTTCCGTTTTCCAACTTGAATTGGCTCTTCACACGGCCAGTGATAGATAGGTATCCGTCAACCATCTTTCCTAGGTCACCAGTTCTGAATCCACCGTCTTCAGTCATGACTTCAGCGGTAGCCTCTGGTAGGTTCCAGTATCCTTGCATAACGTTTGGACCGTATACGATAACTTCTCCTTCATCCGGTCGGTCAGGGTCATCCCATGCATCCTTGTCGATCTCAACACGGACACCGTTTGCAGCCATTCCAACTGTATTTAGGCGAGACTTTCCTTTGCCCATCCACCCGTTTGCGGATACCAGTGGGCTTGTCTCTGTTAGACCGTATCCTTCGTAACAGTTGAATCCAACTTTTTGAACGAATGCAGCAACATCAGGCGATAGTGCTGCAGCACCGGACATACAGAATCTGATGTTGCCACCGAATCTTGCGCGAACCTTTTTCCAAACTAACTTGTCCCAGAGCTTGTCAAAGAAGCCGCTTGGTGGTACTTGATCACACTGCACTCCAGCTTTTGCGATTCTCTTTTCAGCAGACTTTTGCGCTTTTCCAATGAAGACCTTCTTCAGTCCGGTTGCGCTCTCGAATTGGCTGTTGACTCTGTCGTAGAATTTGTTCCAAACACGAGGAACAGCTAGTAGAGCAGCAGGTTTGATTTCGATACACTCGTCTGCAATCTTTGTTAGGTCAGAGATTAAGTTGATATGAACACCCATTCTGATCATCCAGTGTAGGTCGAATGTTGAACCAAAGGAGTGGGCCCACGGCAAGAATGCTGCGTTTTTGTCACCAGGGTACAATTCGAAAACACCTTGTACACAAAGTACGTTGGATAGAGTATTCCAATTTGATAGCATTACACCCTTTGGGTTGCCAGTAGTTCCTGATGTGTAAATTAGGGTAGATAAGGCACTAGGATCGTCAGCGATTTCTGCTAGGTCATCACCAGCTCTTCCAGCCTTGACGAAGTCGGTCCATGAGCGGACTTCGACACCTTCAGGAGGTAGCTTGTTCGCTGGGTCATCGCCCAGTAGAATAACCCCAGATGCAGGCCATCCATCAGCAGGGAGTGCATCACATAATTTGTCTAGAACCTCAGTGTTTGCAACAGCCACTACCTTTGGTGTAGCGTCTGCTAGAATGTAAGCCCAGTCCTTTCCGTTTTGGTGGGTATACATTGCAGTGTAAGCAGCACC
>JAYYDR010000025.1:0-32996 GCA_036160735.1 Thermoplasmatota archaeon | reverse complement strand
GACGATGGAGAAGACACCGACGACGACAATGATAACATCCTAGACGTGGATGAAATCGGTGGCGCTACTGGCGCATACCGCTACGACCACGACAACGATGGAATCTGGGACAGCACAGACACCGACGACGATAACGACGGTCTGTCTGACTGGTTCGAAGCGAACGACGGTAACAGCCTAACAGGTCAATTCGACCACGACAACGACGGTATTGAAGACCACGTAGACGACGATGACGACAACGACGGAATCATCGATATCTTCGAAGTTTGAAATCGCTGAAGTTGCTTAGGTAGTTGTTGTACACCCGTTCGAACTAGTTCGGGTCAGCTGATTTCATCGGGGGTTCGCCCCCGGTGGAATCTCCCCACTTTCCTTACATTTCTAGTAACACTTTGCGAGTTGATACTCTAAGTCTAGCGTGATACCATATTGCACATACGCGTAGCGCGATTGATATACTCGGCGTCAGTCACGAAATAGTTCCGGAGTTGTAACTATGCTCTCAAAAAGACAGTTTGCACAAAAGATTGAGAATAGGCGCAAATCTACGCTATCAGTAGGTATTGTGTTCTTGATGATTACAAGCACTTGGTTAGGATTGATTTCTACCTTAAACCAAGACTATGAAATCGAGACAAAGTTGGTGGACGCAGACCCACTCAAATTGAGCGAAGCACAGTCTACTGACCAAGGAGGTCAGGGTGAGTGGAATGGCGGCATGCCAGCTCAATATGGTCTCCAGATGCACGATGCACTCTGGGACATGACGTGGGCAGACTCTACTGCAATGTATGGTCAAATCGATGACCTATCTGCACTTGCACTTACCGCAGACTACGGCTACATGCTTGAGGAATCATCTGCAGACGATCACGATAACGACGGTATTGACGACCTCAACGATCTCGACGACGACAACGACGGAATCTACGATTTGTTGGAGAGATTTGACGGCTGCTTTGGAACAGACCCGTACGACCACGACAACGACGGAATTCAAGACCACCTAGATTGGGACGACGACAACGACGGAATTTTAGAGGGCCCAATCGATTACGATGCACTTGAGGCCCAAGGATTAGACCCTAGGAACGTCTCAATGCACAGGTTCGTTGAACCTACAACAATCCACCCATTGACTGGACAGCCTGTTGGAATCGCTTACCGTGCTGACCAGCAACCATTCGACCACGACAATGATGGCGTAACAGATGAAGACTCTGACGGTTCTGGAGCTGGCCGGTATGACGAAGACGACGACAACGATGGCCGTATTGACCAATTCAAGTGGCCTTGTGACTTCGACAACGACGGTGCACAGGATTACTTCGACGACGACGACGACAACGACGGAACCGTAGATTGGAACGATGCTGACCCATACGATGCTAGCGTCACAGGAGCCATGGACATCAGCGGTGCAATGTTCGACGACCCAGTCACTTGGAACTTCAACCAATACAGAACTTACTCTGCAGGAGTTAACTTCGTTGACTTGGAAGCTGCGAAGGTAGATGCAAACGATGACTTTGATTTTGCAGGGGGAGATGATGGAGATGGTGCAGCAGGAACTCCTGCTTTCACTACAATCTATGACGGCGACCTTGATGGTGATGGGATTCCTAACTTCCTTGACCCAGACAATGACAATGACAAGTTGCCTGACAGTTCAGATACCGACGATGATAACGACGGAATCCTTGACATGTATGACCCGGATGACGACAACGACGGAATCCCTGATGTTTGTTGGAACATAGATATGAACGGTGATGGCCTAAACGACTACACACTTCTCAATTCATCGCCTTACCAAACACCAGGTGCAGATACCGACAACACTCCAGGACACGACTGTGAGATCGATTATGACTCGGATTTAGACGATGACAGGTTCCGACCTTTCGACCAGAATTACAATGGAATCTGGGACTGGCTAGACCCAGACATGGGAGGTACACCAACTCCCGATGATGCAGTTCAGACTCAATTGGTTGCGACAGACTTCGCATATGATATTGACAATGATCAAATCGAAAACGAAAACGACACATACCCTCTAACTCCAAACTCTGAGGCTTGGATTGCAACTTGTATGTCTCCAGCAAATCCAAACCCGCAGAACCCAGATCCTAGATGTCTGACCGAAAGAGCATCCTACTCACAATTCAACGATTGGGATGGCGATGGAATTTCCAACTGGGATGACATCGATGACGATGGCGATGGAATCATCGACATAATTGACATCGATTGGGATTGTGACTTGGATAACGATGCAGTATTCCATTCCATCAACGGTTCCTTGTACAGAGATGACGGGCCAAACGACGTTGACTCAGATATTGATGGCGACGGATTATCCAATGATATCGACTGGGACGACGATAACGATGGTCTAAACGACTTATACGACCCAGACGACGGTAACTGCGGTCTTGTTGACTATGATGGAACCGACGCATTCGCAACTCCATACTATCCTCTCGGTGACGGAGCCGACTTAGATGGAAGCGGCGACAGCCAAGATTACTCTGACAACACAGAAAACTACTGGGCTCTAGTTTGGGGAGCAAACCCATTCGCTGACGTTGTTTTGAACTACAACGGATTCGATGCAACTACCAACCCACCAACCGGTGGTGACGTCCCTGAATTCTACTGGTTCATGTTTACTCGCTGGTCTTCTTACAACGGTGCTAACGAGTGGGATATTGATGCTGACGGCGACTCCCTAATCAATGGACTTGACACCGATCAAGACGCAGATGGTATGCCAGATTGGTGGGACCAAGACGAAGGAAACGACGGTCTAATGGACGTTAACGACTTGAAGATGGGCGGTACAATGAACCTGACACAGTGTGGTATGACCGTAGGGCAACTTGGCTCAGGCTTCACCTGTGGATATGCATACGCTATCGCTTACCACATGCCACTAACTGGAACCAACGCTAATTTCGGATCTCCTTACTCAACAAGGCCTGATTGGAATTTTGACCAAGGAAGTGGCGGAAAGGAAGTGGCGGAAAGGTGCAAGGCGGCACAGACCGGACTTGTACTTCCGGAGCACAAGGTGGATGTTACCACTATGATTTCGGTGGAGACGGAGATGTCGAAAGTGCTCTTTCGTACACACAAATTCAAGACAACAGAGACGCATTCCTAACCTGGATAGGATTAGCTACCGGCGCTTGGCAGTGGAACTTTGACGATACTGCGAATGCAGGAACAATTGGATTCCCTGATGAATTAGGTGCTGACTTGGTAAAGAACTCTGAAGACGGCGACGTAGACGGAGATTTCACCAACAACACAATCGATCTCGACGAAGATTATGATGCGATCTATGACTGGAATGATGTTGACGATGATAATGACGGAATCTGGGATTTCTTCGAGGTTGACACTAATGACGATTTAGACGATGATGCAAACCAAGACTACGGTACAGCATTCTTCGTTGGAACAAACTGTGACGACGCAGACGACGACGGTAACGACCAGGACGTCGATGGAGACGGATGGTTCCAAGCGGTTTGGGATAAGGGTGTCATGACTCAAGGTCTGAAGTCTCCTAAGTTCTATGACGTCGACAACGACAATGACGGTGTACCAGATTCAGAAGATCCTGATGACGATAACAACGGAATTCTCGATACAGACCAGGAACTGCTTCCAGGATGTTTCTCTGGTGAAGAGCAATCACCATTCGACCATGACAATGATGGAATTGTTGATTGGGCAGACGATGACTATGACGGTGACGGAATCGCCAACCTTGTCGAAGCACAGGTTTCACTGACTGCACCATTTGACCACGACAACGATGGAACTCGTGACGACATCGATGTTGATGATGACGAAGACGGAATGCATGATGAAGACGAAGTTCTTCTGTGGCCTCTTCGCTTCGACCAGGAATCTACTAACCCATGGGACCATGATGACTTCGGAGGCGGTGTGGGTATTGCAAACCCGAACGACCCTTCCACAGGTCCAGACGGAATCGATAATGACGACGATAACGACTCGAGGGAGGATGCAGACTACGACCACTTGGAAGAAGGCTTTACCTCAGACCCATGCGCAGGCGGTTCACAATCAAGTGATTGGGATAGAGACAACAATTGTGTCCTAGACGCTGATGACAAAGCACCAACTTACATTACACTGGATGCTCCGAGTACACTTTGGCTAGATGCACAAACTCCTGCGATTTTCAAAGGCCAAGTTCAGTGGATTAACCCAGTAACTCAGATGCAAGAGGTTGCACCTGGATTGCCAGTTCAAGTTCACGTTGAGTGGACAGGAAACAATACCACTGCAATCGAAACCGTAGACGTCATTACAAACTCATTTGGAAACTTTACAGTAGGTCAATTCCTATTCCCTGAGGATTTAGTTGTAGGTGATAACCAGACTTACAGAGTCTATGCTGAGGTTACAGAGATGTTCGCATTCAACGGTAACCGCTCACAATCTTACACTGTAGGAGCAGAGGCAAACATGACAGTGGACTACTCTGCTTGGACATATTTCAGAAGTGATGAACAACCGTTCTGGCTCGACTTCAAGGCCCACTATGACGCAGACTGGACTCGTGGATTGTATGACAATAGAATCGTCCATTCACCGATCAGTTTCGAAATCACTGGTGGACTATTCGGAAACAGAACAAACCCATCTAACTTCTCTGGATTCAATAACGATGGGTACAGAACCGACAGTGATGGCTGGGCATCTTTGACCTTCGTACAGAACCTAGGTGCTAACGGTACATGGAAGCAAGTACAGTGGAATTCCACAATGGATAATGGTGTTGGCCAAATCCCTGGTGGCTACGAAGA
Organism: Thermoplasmatota archaeon; assembly: GCA_036160735.1. Classification (GTDB taxonomy): domain Archaea; phylum Thermoplasmatota; class Poseidoniia; order Poseidoniales; family Poseidoniaceae; genus MGIIa-K1. Next base: position 28,143 of record JAYYDR010000025.1, on the reverse strand, counting down.
AATTGCTTGGAACGATTTGACAAAGAGACACGATGTTCTAATCGACACCAATACCGGTATGCCTCTGAGATATGATTACACTAATACGAGTCTGCCTGCGGGAGATATTGAGATTAGAGCATCAGTCATTCCAGCATTAGCGGATGAATGGCCGTTCCCATACCTACACGGGGACTCATCTGACCCATTCTCTGTGAGAATCATGCACCGCATGAACATCGAAGGAGAATTGATTGTCGGCGGATTATCTCCAGTCTATTATTGGGATGGAACAATCAACAATGGTGATGGAACGTTCGGAAACTGGGCTACACTGTTCCACCAGCAGGCATTGAATGCTGCTGGAGTAACATTCGAGGAGGCAAAGCTCCTTCGTCCATACCCAAGCCTATGGGATGGTATTCCTGACAACCTACCTGGAGAGGCAATCAACCTGCGTGGCTTCATTTCGGTGAACACCACTCACTGGTTCATCTCCCTAGTTAACGGAGGAGACAGCGATTTGCCACCGTGTGGTCAAGTCGACCCTACTGACCCACAAAGCCCTATTCGATGTGAGATTGTACCTGAAATGAACACCGGAGAAACATTTGGTGTTAGAGGAGTGGTAACCAACCGCACAAACGAAGCTTGGGACCAAGATCCAATTGCATTACAGGTTGACATTGACGGCAACGGACAGTTCTTGGGAAGCCAAGAAACAGCGTTTACTCAGCGTCCAATCATGAAGGATGGAGAAGCGACCTTCGAGTACAATTGGAGCTGGTACAGCCAATACGCAGCAGGAACATACGGTGTACGTGTTGATTTCACTAACAATGCATATTACTTCACTGGGAACTCAACCAATTTGGCAAAAACTGGTGCGTACATCAACGTCTCAGTTGTCGGTACTACACAATTCCAGATGACAAGTGTTCCAAGACTGTATAGAAACACAACCACAGTCATTGAAGCAAGATTGCTTGATAACTCATTACAGCCGATTAGACAAGCACCGGTAACATGGACTTGGTCATACGATGGCAGAAGCGGTACCAATTACACCGATGACTTGGGAACATTTGCGATCCCATTCGAGATTAACCCTGAAGACGCGCTAGGAAACTATTCTCTTCAGTTCGAGTATGAAGGAAACCGCTTGAGGAAGGGTAACGTTGACAGCCAGAGTGTATGGGTTGTTTCGAGAACCTATGTCAGCGTTATCTCATCTGATGAAAACATTAGACAGTCTGGTGACAGATGGGACTTCACCGCACAGGTAACCGACGATAACAAGACAGCTTCTGTCAAGGATTCTGGTGGAAGAGAACTGAGTGGTGCATCTTCACCTAATGGTGGATTGGTTGATGTCATTTACGAAGGTCTTGACTTTGAAGGCGTAATGCATAGACAGGTTGTTGCAACCCTTGCTCCAAACGCCGGATTGATTTCACTTCCAGAACCACAAGTTGATGGAAGCCACCTATGTTTCTATGATGGAAACGGTGACCAAATTCCAGACCGTGACACAAACGGAAACGGACAACTTGACGACTCAGAATCAATCGGTTGTCTGAAGGCAAACGTTTCGCCGTTGAACCCTCAGTTGCTACGTGATGACCCTGACAGTTTCCTACCTGATGGATTTGGACCTGTGTCAGTTTACCTAAGATTCCGTGAGACTTTACCAAACGAAGGATGTGAAATTTTGGAGGTTGAGTACTTGTCCCTACAAGGTAAGTGGGACCCATGTGTTGACACAATCGCCAATGACCATTTCAGAGTTCAAATGGCATACAACGCTAACGGATTCTCTTTAATCGGCAGAACTTCAATGGAAGTCGACGATCAGATTGTTTACACAAGTGAAATCGATCCGCTTACAGGCGAAGTTGTTCCTAAGCCAATGGTTGTCACAGGACAATTAACCGATGAGTTGGGAACCAACTTGACTTACAGAAATATTCGCGTAAATTACGAGATGGTAAACAGTCCAGCAGGACCTGTTGCATGTTACAATGGAGTAACAGACTTTGATGGGCGATTCGCAATTACCTGCCCTCTATCTGACGTATTAGCTGGTAAGGCAAGAGTTACTGTGACATACTCTGCATGGGATAATAACGATGCATACCGATACGAAAATAAGACTGTTCAGACCGAGTTCGATGTATTCAGTAACTCTACACTACAGATTTCTGAGGTTGGACCGTTCAAGTCTAGCGTAGAGACATTCATTGCGCCAAACAATGGAACAGCATTCCCAGTTCTTTACCTGAAGGAAAGCTTCCACATCGATGCAATTCTAACTCAGTCCAATGGTCAATACGTTGGTGGTAAGTGTTTGAACATATACCTAGATCCACAGAAGAACGTACGCCCACTATCCAGCATCTTCACAAGAGAATCTGATGGAATGGTAGAATGGTTCAGTGGAGATCCAAGCCAGAACCCTGGCTTGAAAGGAGTTGAAACTACGGGTGGAGAACTCGAAGGGTTTAGACTACTGAGAGTTGCTTTCGAGCCTGACGTCAACGTCCCTGGTGGTTGTGACAAGGATACGAGTAACGTTCTGAATGGTTCTCACATGGACATTGTAGTCTTAGTTAGAAGCAGAATCGACTTACAGATTAAGGAATCTTGGTCACACGTGAACAACAATGGTTTGGATACCAACGACAACGTTCACGGTGAAGTTGCCCTATTGCGTGACAGACTTGACCTAGCAATTGAGAATGAAGAGATATTCTTCATCAGAGAATACTGGGACTCGGAGTCCTTGGAATGGGTAGTTGATGGAAGAAATGAATCCTACACCAATGAGCAAGGAGTCGCATCATTCGATTGGGCATTCGCAGGAAAGACGTGTGCAGGAGAGCCGTGTGCTGGAGATTGGAGAATCAAGGCATACTACCCTGGTTCAACGTTCTTTGCAGAATCTACAGACAACATTACGCATGAAGTACACTACATGGCCCCTAGAGTTTCAGATGCGAGTGAAGGAATATTCACGCCAACCACAATTATGGCACTGATTATTGTTCTACTTGGTGCTGCGGTTGCTGGTGTCATGTACTACCAGAGGGTCGTTGCAAGACGTCAGGTCGAAGCTCTACGTGGTATCTTGACAGATACTATGCTACAATTGCAGGCTGCCAACGAATACATTGCAATCATCTTCGATTGTTACAAGCAGTTGGTCAAGCACTTCCGTCGCCATGGATTCATGAAGAAGGTCTACGAGACAACCCGTGAATTCGAAAGCGCTGTGCGTGGGGCATTCCACATGGTCCCAGCAGACCAACTAGATGCATTCGTCGCAATCTTCGAAGAAGCAAGATACTCTGATCACGACATTGGTCCAAGCCACCGCGACCGTGCAATTGCAACTCTGAATGAAATCACGAAGAGTCTAGCATTAGCATTGGGCGATGGCGGAATGATTACCAGAACTGAGGAACACGAAGCTAAGTTGTATGGTGGACTAACCAAGGCTGGAGAATTCGTTGCAGCAGACGGAACTGTAAAGCAAGCAGGAATCGACGAGAACGCTGACAATTCTAACTTCAAGATTTGAGTTGATGATGCTACGGGCAAAGCCGAGCAATGACTCGGCTTTGCCCTCTAGTCGGCGCAGGGTTGATGAGGCGGATGTGTTGTGGCTGGTCCATGAACGATTGGAAGAGTCTTATCGACCAAGCAATGATGCAAGAAGGATCTAACACAATTGAGGCACACAGAACCTATGGAACTGCGGTAAGAGCGGCTCTTTCAAATGCACAATTGTTGTTGACTGATTTAGAAGCAGCACAAATCATAGAATCAATTTATGGTGCACTTGTTGCATATTCACAACAGGTTATGTTGCGAATGAAAGCAGAAGACCCGGAAGTTGGCGGAGTAGACCACGCATTTAGAGCAGGTCAAGCATACGGGGTTTCCTGCGTTCTAAATCACTTAATTGATCAGTTGACAGATGTAGCATCTATCACCTCCCTACAGGCTTTAGATGACTTCTCAGACACTCTCCACAATGACATCCTGATTCAAGCTAGAGCAGCCGGTTTAACCGTTGAATTATTGGATGCAAAGGGTGAAATTTTGTTTGAATGATTATCCAACAAAAGTGGGATACTCCGGCGCGATGAAGACAACAATCGCGTCGGTGCCTTCATAACAGGGTGGTCGGTCGGCGACTTGCTTCTAAAGCATCGAGGGAGTCATATGAGTAAACCCGTAAGCAAGACAAACCCAAATCTAGTCGATTTAATCGGCGATTTGAAGGCACAGTCTCGCGAGACCGGCGCACCTCTGTGGCGAGATGTCGCACTTCGCCTCTCAAAGAGCCGTAGTAACTGGGCACAACCAAACCTTAGCCGCTTGAGCCGCCACTGCCCTGAGGGCGTAACAGTCCTCGTACCAGGCAAGTTGCTCGGCAGCGGAGAGGTTTCGGCCAAGCACGACGTCGCCGCATACAGTGTGAGCGCTGGAGCCCGTGAGAAGATTGAAGCAGCAGGAGGCAGAGTCCTTTCGCTTGCTGAATTAATGAACGAAAACCCAAACGGATCGGGGGTGTACATCCTTGGCTGAAGGCAAGACATTCGTCTACGACGCTGATGGTCTAATCCTAGGTCGTTTGGCTAGCACAGTTGCTGACCTTCTTTTGAAGAGCACTCGTGCTGGAGACAGTGACCAAGTGGTTATTGTAAATGCCGAGAAAGCGGTCATTTCTGGCAAGCCCTCCGCAGTTTACGCAAACTATCACGAAAAGTACGCACTGAACCACGCTCGTAAGGGACCTTATTTCCCACGTATGCCTGACATGATTCTAAAGAGAACAGTCAGAGGTATGCTACCATACCAGGCAAAGAGCAGTGGACGCCGTGCACTACGCAATCTACGTGTTGAAATCGGCTGCCCAAGCCACCTTTCAGGTGACCTTCCAGAAGGCCACGAAGCAGGTGACGACAGCAAGATTCGACGCCCACTTCCACAGCGTTTCGTACGCTTGGGAGATGTCAGCGCTAACCTAGGCGCACCAGCACACCGATGGAACGGAGGTGAGCAGTGATGGCTCGCAAAGGAAAGAAAGTTGTACACACATCAGGTAAGCGCAAGACCGCAGTTGCTCGTGCAACAGTAAAGGCAGGAAAGGGAAGAGTTCGTGTAAACAGCGAACCAATCGAAATCCTACAACCAGCTCTTTCTCGCCGCAAGGCAATGGAGCCGCTAATCATTGCAGATGCAATGAACCGCCTATCCAAGGTTGACATCAACATTCTAACACACGGTGGCGGAATCATGGGTCAAACCGACGCAATCAGGACTGCAATCGCTCGTGGACTAGTTCACTACAATGGTGGCGCTGAAGGACTTGATGAAGAACTTCGTGACGAATTCCTACGCTTTGACAGGAGCCTTTTGGTTAACGATCCACGTCGTAAGGAACCAAAGCATCAACTTGGTCGCGGTGCTCGCAGAAAGAAGCAGAAGTCTTACAGGTGATTTAGATGATTATACCAGTACGTTGTTTCAGTTGTGGTGCTCTTATCGCTCACAAGTGGGAAGAATTCAATGCAAAGAAAGATGCAGGAACAGACGTCATGACAGCGCTTGACGAACTTGGTTTCGAAAGATACTGCTGCCGCAGAATGTACGTTTCACACATCGATCTAATCGACGAAGTTGCACCATTCAGTGCATCCCGTGAGTGAATAGGTTCTGTTCAGATTCCCCAGGCAAGGGCTTGTGGGTTAGCTTGGCCTATACTTGGCGGCTGGGGGCCGTCAGACCCCAGTTCAAATCTGGGCAGGCCCACTGCCTGGGGCCCATCTCGGAAATTAGTCACCGTAGGTGACTAGGAAGCAATGAGTTCATGTTGTATGAGGCATTACACCAAAATATGAGACTTCGTTCTTTGTTTCTAGCAGCCTTGATGACACTATCCGTCTTGTCAGGAGTTGTTGCTAATGATACCGTGACTACTCAGGATGTAGACATATCCGGGAATTACGTAATGACTGGAAATTACACGGTCTCACATGGCACCACGCTGACGATTAAACCAGGAACTGTAGTCGACATGCAAGATTACTGGATGAAGGTCGAAGGCACACTTATCGCTGACAATGCGACAATTATGTCCTCCATACAGACTACAGGCCAAGGGTCTCACAATGCAGGAGTCTGGGATGCATTGACTATATCTCAAGGTGGTACAGCAATCCTTGATAACGTGACTATTTCAAATGCGAAATCATGTATAATCGTTGATGGTACTCTGACTGCTACATCGCTAACGATTGAGGATTGTCTGATTGGAATTGAGGTTTCAGGTCAAGCAGATATTTCTATTCTATCAATTGAGAGTGTCGACAACGATGGATTGAGAATAAGCGGCTTGGCAACACTTTCTGATGTAGTATTGAGCGACATCACCACCGGACTTGCCTCATCCGGTACAGTCGCGCTAACAGGCGGCGATTTCACACAAACAGGCACAGGTGTATCTCTTACAGGAGGTAGCGCTGATATTGAAGATTTGAATTTCGTAAGCGGTGTTGGCAATGCGGTCAGTATCAGTTCTAGTGCATCAGGCGATATCGATGGAATGACAGGGACCTCAAGGAATGCAATCGTGGCAATAGATGCTAATGGATTCTCATTATCCAATATCGATATGTCTGGTGAAAGGCTGATTAACTCATGGTCGGCAGGCAATTTGTCAATTTCTCATGCAGTTTACGAATCTACAAGTTCAGAAACACCAATCGACGTTAGAACTTCAGAAACTGTCACCCTTTCTCATGTTTCACTCACCGGCCAATTTTCCTCATTGCAGGGTGCCTATGATGCTCCATGGATTGGAATGTCTCTTGCAGGAAGTGGAACTTACAAGATTGATAATTCATCAATAGAATCTACTGATACAGCTTTGGTGACAAGCGGAACTGGCACCTTGTCAGTTTACGATACAACGTTCACCTCAAAGACCAATGGATTGTCTTTCTCAGGAATATCTGCGACTATTTTGGACTCGGTGACAGTCAATATGTCCTCGGATGCAGTCAGCGGAATTGATATATTGCAAGGTCACCATGAATTCTCAGAATTAGAAGTAAATATGCCGTTCAACCAGTATGAAACAGGTAGCACTGGAATAGAAGCATGGTGGTGCTCAATCGATTCAGATGAGGTCACAGTAAACGGATTTGCAAACAGTTTCGAGTTATACGAATCGATTGCAGAATTCGATGATCTAAATCTACTCGATTCAAGCGAGCAAGGCCTCTATGCAAGTTCCTCAATGGTTCATGTTTCAGACTCATTGGTAACCAAGGTCTCAGATGCTGGTTTGCATATGGTATCATCCAGTGCAGTTTTGCGAACCTGGGATGCATCTTATCATGAAGATGGATCGGTTATTGATGCAGAATCAAAGGTCACAGTCTGGTCTATGACTTCAACCAGCAATCTAGATTCAGACTCGACAGGAGATGGAATACTGAACTACGGTACAACTCAAACATTGAACGTAGACACAGCGAACAGTAATCGCTTGTGGGAGATGACGGTAAGTTTCGAAGATTTGACAGGGAACCCAGTTGATGCAGATTGGCAAACTCTAGGATTCAGTGGCACTGCAAGTTCTGGTAGTGCGGTTTTGCCAGTCAGCGAAACAGGCTCTCAAATAACCGCTACATTCGCTGGCGTAGGCGCAATATCTACGCCAACTGGAACTCAAGGAGGGACTCACACAATCCAAGTTCCTATCATGCCTCAAGGAGATTGGGTTTTACCTAGTGGTTCTGTAGTAGTACTCGGCCCAACAGAGGATGGAACACCTCACTCAGCAGGTGGCAATATCACGATTCCTGCAAATGCTAATCTAATTCTCCAAGACACTGCATTGATGATTCCTGAAAATGCAACACTGATGGTCGATAGTTACGGCAACTTTGAGGGGGAAAATTCTGAATTCCACGGAGATGTTGTTTCGCATTCTGCTGATTTTGCGAATTCGCCATCATCTAACTTGAGTGTTCATGGGGATGTATTTTGGACATCGTGTCAAAATGATATCGATGTATACAATCTAAACATCAATGGTGAGGTAGAACTCGATAATTCTTGTAAGGTTACAATTAACTCAGGTAGCGTTCCAACAAATACAACGGTTGGAGTTGGAGCGGTGTTTGAGATAGTTAACACGCTCGATGTTACAGTCCTCGATAAGGGCGAACCCGTTTCCGGAGCTACAATTACAGTAGGCGGCCAAAGTGTTTCAACTGACGCAAACGGAATGGCGACAAAATCCACAACCTCGCTTATGGTTGATTCTAGCGGTACAACAACATCTGGTCTTGTTCAAGTCCAGATGAGTGTTGGGCAGATTACAGATTTGATGGGCTGGGATACTTCGATGTCGATGGAACACACATTCATCGCATCTACGATTTCTGGAGGAACTCTAGATTCTTGGCTTGAATTAGAAAAGGCTTGGAGTCCATATCATCTGACATCTGATCTAGTTATTCCGGCAGGCGAGACAATGACTGTCAACGACGGAGTTTTCCTTCGTGTAGCAGACCAGGTTACAATAACAGTCGAGGGTACGTTCAATGCAGGATATTCTACGATTTCATCAATGGGTGATGGTGCTAGATGGGGCGGTTTAGTAATTGGAGGAGGTGCTGAAACAACAGCTATGTTAATTGGTACAAGCATGGTTGAAGGGGCACCATTGATTTCTATTGAAGGACAATCAGAGACAATCCTAAGCCATGCATACTTGGCACGTTCCAGCAGTGCAGAACCACTTCTTCGCTCAACAGGTAGCGCCTTCATGGCTCATATGAGTATTATTTCAACAACATTTACAGATTCTGCATCACACTGTATTGAATTACATGGTTCTATCGAATTCTACGCCGAGGACTTGGAAACCAACAATTGCGAATCTGATGCATTATGGGCACTAGGAACCTATCTCTCGATAGATGGAATGACAACTCAAGACCCAGTAACAATGTCAGGCGTCGAAGGAGAGCTACACGATTTGGATGGAACAGAAGTTACAGTCGATAACGTGGATGGCTTCTCAATGAGCGATTTAACGCTTGAATCAATTTATGGTGCAGACAATAGGGAAATCAACATCGACGGAGCAGTCATAACCGGTGCTCCAGCAATAGATTTCGATAATACTGCTGGAGTCTTTTCAAACCTCGCAGTTGATTGTGGAGGTAGTGGAACTGGAATTACGTCTCACCACGGTCGGGCTTCATCTTCAATTCAGGTTTCAGATTCTACTGTTTCTTCATGTACAAAAGGTGTTGATTTACACACCGATGGAGAATCTTCCCCACTAATTTTAACCGATGTGGTAATTGATTCCATGGTCGCTATTTCAAGCGACGGCTCCGATGTTTTGGTACTAAATGGAATCCTGAATGGTTCGGTAGACATCAATAATGCAATAGCAAATCTGTATGATGTTACACCATTGTCACAATCAACATCACTCGGAGAGATTATAATTTGGTCCACACATATCTTTGATGTTAGATTAGGAGGTAACGCACAGACAGCGAACCTCGTATTCGAAGTTGGAGACTATTGGACAGGCTCTGCAGAGGGCAGTAGCATACAGGTGTCCTTGCCAACGAAAGTGGTAGATGACACCGGCACAGTTGATTTCAACACTGTTAGAGTAATTGCTTCTGCACCAGATTTACCTGATACCGACAAGTTCTGGACATTTGGAGTCGGTGAAGAGGAAATCATTCAAATCGATATGATTGGTAACAGTGCACCAGAAGTCGAAATCATAATTCCAGATGATGGATTTAGAATCATGGAGACTCTTCCGATCGAGATACGTGCGGTAATCAGTGATGATTTAGACTCGAACTCGGACTTGCAAATCGTTTGGAAAGTTACTGTAGGTCAAGATGAGGTAATGCGTTTAAACGGTGAATGGAATAATATAACCGACCTTTCAGAAGGCTCCTATGTATTGAAATTAGAAGTAACCGACAAACAAGGTAAGATGGCTAGTGATTCGCTTAGTTTTGAGGTGACCCTACTCGACTCTGACGGAGACTGGGGCGCAACCTGTAATGCAGAAACCTGGTATGACAAAGAAGAGAATGTGTATTGTGGGCCCGATATCTATGATACCGATGATGACAACGACGGTTCACTAGACGTAAGAGATGCATGGCCAACAGATCCCTGTGCAAATATGGACACAGACGGTGATGGCCAGCCTGATAATGTTCAGTGCCCACTAGGTGTAACGACTTGGCTGACCGAAGATCCCGATGATGATGGTGACGGTATTCCGGATGTTTCAGAAGGAGCAGGCTCTGGAGAAGATTCTGAAGACAGTAGCCCGATTGGAACTATCATTTTCGTAATAATTTTCATCCTTGCTGCAGCATTTATGATAATGCGCAGAAATGGAGATGTGGAGTGATGGTGGAATTAACCAGTACTTTGCCTGATCCAGAATCTATGGCTCAGTTTTGCGTTATAGTGTTAGCAATAATTGTAGCATGGGATGCTTGGTGGCTAGCACGTCAGCGAGTAGACATACCCGCTCTTGGAGACTTACCAAGTGGTGGTTACGCTTGGCAATCTAATCAATCCGAAGAGGTATCTAGGCAATGGGCTAACTTGATGACTGTAGGTGCTATGATGGTCTTGCCATGGATGCTTGCTGAATTATCCAATACGCCAATGATTTGGGTATGGATTTGGGATACATTACTAGCAATACATCTGATTTCTTTGCTTATACCAAAGCGGTATGCAGTAACTAGTACACACCTTTTTGCTGATGGCCAAAGGTATGAGTGGAATAGATTGAGGCTGGCAAAAAAACAGCCGAAGAAGAGAATAATGTTGTTGCGCAAGGGGTGGGGCCCTTTCGGACCCCTACCCCTTGGCGGCGACAGGAGTGCGCTTGAGAAAGCAGCACACCTGATTGTCACTTTTCTTCATGAAGAAGAGTGACTGCTCAATGAGCTAGCATCGTTTGGTGTACAATTCAGGTAATCAGGCTTCTAGAGCTTCTGATGCCTTCTTTGCACCCATCCATGCAACTACACCGAATCCGATCTTGTTGATCATGTCAGCGATGTTGTATGCGATACCCATGTACAGTTCACCCTTCTCACCGATATCGATGATTGCGACTTCTGGGCTGAATAGGTAACCTAGTGGGTAGATGATCCATCCGACGACAATGAACCAGCGTAGAGCGTTTGCGCTCCACATTAGTTCAGGTGCAATCTTGGAATTGTCTACACCCTTACCAGAGGACCATGGTGTTCCGGTTGCTACGATGATCATAGCCCATCCCATACCACCTAGTAGTAGTGCTAGGTATGCGTCCATTAGTCCAGCTTCACCTAGGTAACCGAATCCAATCATGATGATAGCACCAGTGAAACAGATTCCAGTGAAACCTAGACCAGCGAACTTGTCGTCGGTTATTGCGTCCTTACCTACAAGGCTTGGGAACTTCAGTGCCATCAATGGTACTGTAATGATCCAATCCATGTATCTGTATTCGATAGATACAGCTTGGTGGTCTACGTATACACCGCGCATGTAGTAGTAGTGGAACGCAGCAATACCTACAATCAATGCAGAAATTGTCATTGTTGTGCGGTATTGCGGAGCCACGTTACTGCGTTCGGCCATAAAGAAGACGAACGCTGCACCCATCGAGATGTATCCAACGAAGAAGAGGAAGAAGGTTACTAGTTCTAGTCCATCATTCTCACCGTCGTTCAACCAATCGGCTGTAGCAGGGTTTGTTGTCGTTTCTGCGCTAACTGTGTACGCCATAGCGAGGGCCAGTGTAGCGACTAATAGCAGGCTTGTTGTTCTTGAAAAACGGTCTAATGACATAATTTTCAGATGTTTTCTTACAGGTTTTACATATAAAGGCCCGTTTTCTATCATAGAGTTGAACCGGTTTGAACGGCCCACATTCGCGCGTACGTACCCCGTTTATCCACCAGGTCTTCGTGGGTGCCATCTTCAATAATTTCTCCATTCTCTAACACAATTATTCTCTCAGCATTACGAATTGTAGAAAGTCTGTGAGCGATGATTATTGCAGTTCTATCGCTTGAAATTTTACTGATTGATCTCTGAAGAGCCGCTTCGGTTTCATTGTCAACTGCAGAAGTTGCTTCGTCTAAAATTAACACTGGAGCATCCTTGAGAACAGCCCGGGCAATCGCAATTCTCTGTCTCTGCCCTCCAGACAATCTGTGGCCACCTTCTCCAACAAGAGTTTCCCAGGAGTCTGGTAGTTCTTCAATGAAATTAGAAGCCTCAGCCACTAATCCCGCAGCTTTTACTTCCTCATCACTTGCTTCGGGATTTCCATATCGAATATTCTCAAGTATGCTGGTTGGGAAGAGTGTAATATGCTGGTCTACGAGTGACATGGAGGACCGCAAGGTGTTCAGATTCCACTCAGGCAATGACCTTCCTGCCCATTCTATGCTACCTTGATTTGGCTCAGCAAATCGCAATAATAGGCGGATAAGCGTTGTTTTTCCTGAACCGGTTGCTCCTACGATTCCTGTGGTTTCATTAGATTTGATGGCTAGATTTAGACCTTCAAACACATTTTCCCTTCCCGTGTAAGCAAATCCTACTCCCTTCAACTCGATATCGGATTTAGCAATATCTTCAGCGCCTGGTGTGTAATCACCTTGGACTATCTCAGTAGGAGATGAGAGAACATCTAGTACCCTAGTTGAGGACGCCATCGCTCTTTGGTATAGGTCGAATGTTTCTCCCAGTCTCGTCAACGGCCAAAGCAATCTTTGAGTCATGAATACAAGTACAGAATATGCGCCAATTGCTAAAACGCCCTCAAGGGTAAACCATCCACCAAGAAGTAGGGTTGCTGTGAAACCACACAGAATTGCCATTCTAATCATTGGAACGAAAGCTACAGACAAACGAATTGCTTTCTTGTTCGCATTTCGATATTCATTACTCAGGTCTTCCACTCTCTTCAGTTCTCTATCTTCTGCGGTAAAGGATTGAATTGTCGACATCCCCGAAAGGTCATTCTCAAGCAGAGCGTTTAGCCTCCCTGCAGTATTCCTTACTTCGGCGTACCTAGGCTCTAGACTTCTTTGGTACAGGAAGGAACCCCAAATGATTACTGGAATAGGTAAAACAGCGAACAGGGCCACTTCCCATGATATCGCTAGGAATACTGCACCTACAACGATTACAGTGGTTGTTACCTGCAATAAGTCGTTAGCGCCCTTGTCTAAGAATCTCTCCAACTGATTGATGTCATCGTTTAGAATTGCTAATACGTCACCCTTTTGCCTTTCATCAAACCATCCCATTCCCTGTTTTTGCACATGACTAAACGTTTCAAGGCGCAATTCGTGCTGAACGGTTTGTGCTAAATTTCTCCACAATACGCCGTAGAAATATTCGAAAAGCGATTCAAGTCCCCAGATGAAGAATGTAAGAACTGAAAGTAATATTAGTTGGTGCCAGGCATTTTCAATCCCGAAACCAGCAAGAAACGACTCATCTCTTTGTACGACAACATCCACTGCAAGTCCAATTAGCAAAGGAGGCGCTAAGTCCCATATTTTGTTCAGTACCGAACACAAAGTTGCAAGCCGTATCGTACCTTTGTGAGGTGACATATATTTCAGCAAACGCTTGAAAGGTCCTCCCTCACTCATGGAGGGGCTAATTATTGACAGTATGAGAATCCTCGCCTTGAATCATAAATCAAATTTCGAAGATAACCATAATTGAGTATCGCCAATTCCGGTAGGATATGGAGTGGACGCGTAGCGGAGAAGACCTGTTCGTTCGGCTTGACCCGGGTGAAGAAGTTCATGAAAGCCTGCAAAAGTTAGCTGATGAAGTTGGGTTCAATGCGGCTGCTATTACTAGTGGAATTGGAAGAACTAGAGATACGCTATACGGTTTCATGAATGAGGATGGAGTCTACATTCGAAGAAATTTGGACCCCCCATCTGAATTGGTCAGCCTATCTGGAAACATTGCTAGAAAAGAAAATGGTGACGCCTTCACACACATTCATTGCTGTTGGTGTGATGATGACAATACCGTACATGCAGGTCACATGTTCCAGTGTGTGACTCATGTCGTTGCAGAAATCCACATCAGAATTCTATCAAAAGCGATAATGACCCGATGCCCACTTCCAGGTGTAGAGTTACTTGGACTACAATTTTCGTGATGTTCATATCAATCGGTGTTGGTGAGGAATTATGGCCGGTCAAGAGAGAATCGAGTTCCTGGCCGGCGCAATTAGGTATCACAGAGAGTTGTACTACAATCACTCAGCTCCTGAGATATCAGATGCTGAATTCGATGCTTTATGGGACGAATTGAAACAACTGGATCCAAACAATACCGTGCTTCACGAAGTAGGTCCAGAACCGCTTCCAGGAACTGTGAAAGTAGAGCACATGTTTCCAATGCGTTCTCTTGACAAAGGAACTGAGGACGAAGATATCGTTCATTTTGTAACTCAGTCAACTTTTGGTGGGAAGAGGTATCTCGCTCAACCAAAGTTGGACGGTTCAGCGTTGTCACTGGAGTACGTCGCAGGCAACTTGCACAGGGCAGCAACAAGGGGAAGTGGTGAGCGTGGAGAAGACGTCACGCTAAACGCCAAACTTGTGGCAAACGTCCCTAAAAGATTGAACATACCAATTGATTGTCACGTCAGGGGAGAGGTTGTGATGCCTCTTGCAACATTTGAGGAGAAATATCGCGAAGTTTCTCCAAATCCGCGTAACCTTTGTTCTGGTGCTCTAAGGCAGAAACACGGAGATGGTAAGGCTGATGCTTCAGATCTTGTATTTTGGGCATACGATGTAAAATTCCCCAATGAATCACCTGATGCAACAAACGACAGCGAGTTACTTTCTTGGTTACAGAAAGTGGGTATTGAACCAGCGCCTTGGGAAGTCTTTGATTCAGAATCTCCGCAAAAAGATATGATTGCCCATACGGAGAAATGGAGAGGTTTGAGAGCATCTTACGAATTCGAAATTGACGGTATAGTCTTCAAATTAGACAACTTGGAACAGAGAGAAAATCTTGGAATGACCGCACATCATCCTAGATGGGCCCTGGCTTGGAAATTCCCTTCCCAAGAAGCAGTTTCAGTTCTGCTTGGTGTTGACTGGCAAACCGGCAGGACTGGAACAGTAACTCCTGTAGCTAGGATTGCACCACAAATGGTTGGTGGTGTAACTGTTGAAAACGTAACACTGCATAACGTGGGAGAAGTTGAGCGCTTAGACATAAAAATCGGTGACAAAGTCAAGATTACTCGAAGAGGCGATGTTATTCCAAAAATAATTGAGAACTTAGGTAAGGCAGAAGTCAGCGATTTATCCAATAGATTCCATGCAGACGGTACTCAATTTTCAGGAGAACTTGTATTTGGTGATATATCAGTCCCCAAAAATTGTCCAGCGTGTGACAGAGAACTGGAAATGGAAGGAGCATTCCTAAGATGTACAGCTTTGGAATGTGACGCAAGAACTGCTAGGGCCCTAACATACTGGTGCCGGACTCTAGAGATGGATGGCATTGGTGAGAAACTAATCGAGGCTCTGTTGGATAGCGGTATGGTTTCAACGATTGCAGACCTGTACCGATTGAGTCATTCCGATATTACAAGTTTAGAAAGAATGGGTGACAAGAGTGCTTACAATGTGCTAGATGAGTTAGCAAAGACAAAGACACTCAATCTTGCGAGATTTTTACACGCACTGGGTATAGAAAGAATTGGTCCTGAGGTCGCTACTACAATTTCCCAATATTTCTCCAGCCTTGAGAGATTATTAGAATGGGTTGAAAACGGTGAGATTGAGGAATTGACCACAATAGACGGCATTGGAGATAAGGTATCTACAATTTTCAAAGAAGGAATTTTGAAGCGAATTGGCCTAATTAACGAGTTATCTCAAATCATTACAGTAACGGACGAAGCAGAATCTGCAAGTGGCGTATTCGATGGCCAGTCATTCTGTATTACTGGTTCCCTATCTAGGCCGAGAAAAGAAATCGCACTTGCAATAAAGAACGCAGGCGGTAAGGTTGTAGGAAGTGTAAGCGGAAACCTGAATGTTCTTGTCGCGGGTGAAAAGGCAGGAAGTAAATTGGCAAAAGCGCAAAGTTTGGGAGTGAAGGTTTGGAGTGAGGAGGACTTATTTTCCAAAATTTCGGAACCAAAGAAAGGTCCTAAGACACTATTTGAGTTCTGACGTCAAACACATGATACTAAAAAGACCCCAAAGTTAGCAAAAGCATGCGCTTGAAGGCTGCTTCACTATTACTCGTATCGATATTGTTGGCGTCGACGGTACCGACATCTATTGGATACAGCAATGGAAAATACAATTCAGGTAGCAGCGGTTGTAGCTGCCACGGATATAATGTTGTAACAGTATCAATGAGTGGCCAACCTTCCTCGTACAATCCAGGGACTACTTACACTCTACAAATCTCGGTGAGTGGCAGCGGCAACGGTGGTTTCAGTTTGGATGCAAACAAGGGCACGCTGTCCACTGGCGTCGGAATCATGGCAGTGAAAGTAAATTCTCAAGGCACAAGTGCAACTCACACCACAAGCAGTTACCGTAGTTGGAGCGTTGATTGGACTGCACCTTCCGCAGGTTCAGGTTCAGTAACGTTCGATGTTTCTGCAGTTTCAGCTAACGGTAATGGGGGAACAGGAGGCGATACCTGGGGAGACGTTACAATTACAGTACCCGAAGGCGGACCGCCACCTGGTAACAATGCACCTTCAGTCTCAGGTCTACAATTTTCTCCTTCTAATCCTGTTACAACCGACACACTTACTCTATCTTACACTTACCAAGACCAGGACGGAGACTCCGAATCTGGAACTAAGATTCGCTGGTACAAAGATGGCCAATTAGTATCTTCAAGAAACGACCAAACAACTGTACCTCCGTCATTTACCTCTAAAGGAGAAACATGGAACGTCACTGTAGTACCAAGCGATGGCACAGATGATGGAACACCTGTGCATTCATCCAATCTACTCGTTGTAAACTCCATGCCGATGATCACTTCCGCTGAGATTACACCTGAGAACGCTTTGGAATCTGATGACTTGAGTTTGATTCACTCCTCATCGGATGCAGACAATGATGTGAGGACTGTTAGTGCTACAGAATGGTATGTAGACGGCTCAAAGGTTTCAGCGTTTGATGGCGATACAACAATCCCATCAGTTGCAATTAGAGATGGAGATGTTTGGTATGCTAAGGTCAAGGTTAACGATGGCGAGGTAGACAGTGACTGGTTTACAACCCAAGACGTAACCATTGGCAGTGACAACACTCCACCAGTCCTACAAAGCGTATCTATTTCAGGCGGTCCGTTTACTACCGTTGATGACATACAAGCATCAGCCCAAGCAACCGACGCTGATAATGACGCCTTGACCTACGAATGGGATTGGCCGGGAACAATGGGTGCTGTAACATCCTCTACGCTTCCTTCATTCTACACTCAGAAAGGGGAATCTTGGAAGGTAAGAGTTAGGGTAACTGATGGAGAGTTATACTCTGACTGGATGGAAAGTAACTCAGTAGTAATCCAAAACACACCACCAGTACTATCCTCGGTAACAATCGACCAAGATGAGGTCTATTTCGAGGAAGATGCTACCTACGTCTATGAGGCATCTGATATCGATGGCGACCAGTTAACGGTTAGTGAATCTTGGTCCCTAAATGGCGACTTGCTTACCCTTACGCTGTTTGTCTCTGACGATGATATGGCAAATTCAAACACACTCACTGATACAGTTATTATTGCAAATTCACTACCTACTCTCGTATACAATGGCGAAGTTACCCAAACAGCATTGGTTGATTTGAGTCCACAAGTTGATTCTGATGACGCTAACGGTGATTCTGTTACACTATCATGGCAGTGGATGAGAAATGGATTCATGACCGATGAAACGGGTCCGACAATCTCAGCAAACAAATTGGGAGCAGGAGACATTTGGACCGCAATGGTAACTCCAAACGATGGAATAGATGATGGCCAGATACTATCTATTGACTTCTCAATATCAAACACTGCACCGGTTGCTGTAATTACTGCACAGGAGAAATTGGTCAAAGGGGCAATGGTTACGTTCTCTGCTACAGATTCAACCGACGTTGACGGCGCGGTCGTAACTGCAATATGGAGCATTGATGGTGCTGTGATGCACAATGGAATGACATTTACAACCACGATGACAAGTGTTCTGAGCTTGGAAGTAAAGGTAATCGACGACCTCGGAGCAAATGATGTTGCCTCTCAGTCTTACATTGGAACAGCACCTCCTAGCGCAAGTAACGTCAATGCAAAATTGGACGGAAGCGATGTGGTAATCTCATGGCAGGGTGATGCTGAAGACTGGGCAATCCTCCACAACGGAGAACAGATTGGTACAACAGCAGAGCTGAAATTCAGACATACTCCAACAATAGAAGGACAGCATAACTACAGCGTTCTTGCGATAGTCGATGGCCAAGTGATCCAAGATGAATCAACAGGCATCAGCGACTCAGTGGAGTTGACTACCAATCTTGTTGCTGAAGCACCTGGCCCAAGTGAAACAGCAGGTTTAGTATTCAGCATCGTAATGTTGATGATTGGATTAGTGGGAATTGGCCTCTCGTTCATGCCTAGGAGGGATTGAATGAGATTCAAAGTAGCAATTATGTTGCTATTGATGATTCTGTCAACAACCATCAGTACTGCAAACCCTGGTGGAAAGGGAGACGCAGTTCGATCAAGAGACTGTGCTGGCTCCTGTCACGGTTCTTCTTCGACAAACGGATCTTCCGGTGCGGAATTAGCAATTCAATTTCAAAGCGAAGTTTACGCTGGTCTAATTACTGAGATCGAAACCTCGGTTAGTTTTGCAGAAGTTAGTTCAAACAATATGGTTGGATTGACGCTTTTGATTAATTCAGATGGTGCTAAGGACCTTCCAGCAAATGATGGTTGGGAAATCATAACCGATCCAAATGGTGGTACTAACAATTATGTCGAAATTGTAGATTCATTCTCTCTAGAGAGCATGGTATCACAAACATGGACTCTTAGGGCACCATCTAACCCAGGCGACTATAACCTGTATTTGGCAATTCAGCACGGTTCACCTAATGGCGGAATTGCAATGACGGGCATTTCCTCTATGCAATCGGTTACAGTCTCCGAAGTTCCTGAAAACCTACCCCGCCTATCTGATGATTGGCAACCAGTGAACAGCAGATTACTAGGTGAGAAAACCGAGATAACGTTAGAGACTCTTAACACAGATTCAGTTGTAGTGGAATTACAAAGTGGTGGAGAAATTATCAATCTAGAAGTTGTTGACAATACGTTCACCATACCTGCTGCCGTAAATCCCGGAGTTGTACAATGGCGAGTTATTTTAGATGGTGAAGGACCAACACAAACCTCTCCTTGGTTTAGATTGAGTGCAGTAGAGCCGGGCTGGGAAGTTGATGAGACTGCACTGTACATGCAAGGGTTTGCATTACTGATTCTGTTTGCGGGGCTAGTACTCGTCAAAAAGCCGTCATCATTTTCTGAAGAAGAAAACAAGTACGACAATACAGCCGAAGTAAATTCACAATTTGGAGCGATTCAAGAAGAAACACAAACGCAATCCAATACAGTTCGACCGTTACCAGCAGGAGGTCTTCCAGAAGGTTGGACTATGGAACAGTGGGAATACTATGGCCACGAGTACCAAGGGGGTTTCCAATGATTTCCGCCGGTACTTTTCACGTGATTGCGACTGAACTTACAGTTGGCACCTTCGCACTATCCGGTGTTGCCTTCCTCTTGTGCGCTTTGAATAAGGGTCCAAGCTCAAAAGAAGCCGTAGCTCATTGGGCTCTGCTCGGTGGATTGATTGCAACACCATTTGCAATCATTAGCGGTGTAAATGCGATTAGCGGAGAGGGAATTGATAATCCAATGTTGGCAAACAAGTTGCTTCTGTCAATGACTTCTGCTGGGTTAGCAATCGGGCTTCTTCTTCGAAAGATGTGGGGCTCGACTGTGGATTTACGACACTCTAGTTTAGGAATGGTCTCTGTAGCCTTAATGTTAACAACGGCAGGAATCGGAGGAGAGTATTCCCGTGGAGAAACCCTTCTACTATTCATTCCAAAAGATACCGTTATGCTATTTCCAATGTGGGCAAGCATTACGATTCTAGCACTGGGATTAGCGATTTTCGCAAAATCAGCCGTACAACATCGAAGTTGATGCAGGCGTAGAGCTTCCCTCAGCACCTTCCATCATGCTCCTGATTTGTTCTTCCAATTGCTGCGCCTCTTCTAGTAGAGGTTCATGGTCTAAATCAGCAACAGGCATCATCTTGTTTAGTTGCTCGATAATCACTGCAGCAGCCCTTGCATCCGGGAAACGTGGGTCTGCTTCGACCATGATACTCATGATGCTCCTGCCACGACTCGCTCCTTCGCTGAGCATTGCTCCAGTCATCCCTTTGATTACACCTTGTTCTAGTAATTTGATGTCCATTTCTTTGAGTAATTCAGCCATCTTTGGAGTTGCTGCAACACCTAGGACATCGACTTCTTCGGTGTCTTCGTATTCCACCAAAGGTTCGTTTCCATTAAGACCACCTTTCATACCCTTTCTTGCGAATGCATCTATTAGCACTCCGACAGCTGCCTTTTGTTCCCTCGACCACTCAAATAGAGAACTAACGATTTCGTTAACTAGAGGGTCAGGCACAATCATCTCACTCATCAAGAGTAGAACTTTGTCGCACACGCCTTCGATTTTACAAATTGGCTCACCGGCATATGCACGGATTGGCGGTAGAGGCACGCCATCTTGAACCAAACAAATTGCAGGCAATTTAGGATGAGCGACTCCTCCGATGTATTCTAATTTCAAGTGGTCAATCAAAAAGTGTGCAACTACGCTTGATACCATTCCAACACTTGGAAAACAGCACACTACGAGCGCATCCTCTAGGTCAACATCCTTGTCAAGCCAAACCTTTGCCTGTTCCATGTTTAACGGACAAACGTCCCCGTGTATAATCTCCACCCCTCATTTCTTCACTACAATCCGAAGCGATTTGAAGGAGGTCCACTCATGCGGTTGCATGGCCGAGGGAAAATCACACACACTTTCCCCCTCGGCGTGGAATAGATTCGAGACATGTCCTCGGATGTATTGGTTAAGCCGTCAACGCCTACCACGTAAAGCAGGAATGGCAGCCAGCTTAGGAACGGCAGTTCACGCATCGATTGAAGATTTGTTACAGGTCGACCTTTCCGGAAGAAAATCAGATGAAACCCATTGGTTACCAGATATGGCTGAAAAATTCCTGAAGCAAAGGTGGGAAGAAGAAAAGGAGATCTTCTTCGCAACTCCTAGAAGGCCAATGTGGAAAGAAAAAGAGTGGGATAAGGCAAAACGAATGCAGCGTGGTGCAATCAAGATGCTCCTTGGACTAGTTGGGGCTGAGGGAGTAACTCCGCTTAAGACAACTATTGGCATTTGGAAAAGTATCCTATCTCGAGTGATAGCCGTCGAAGGTGAACTGCGAACGAGCGACAACCGATTAATGGGTAGGCTTGACATGCTATTTGCTGATGTAGATTCGAACGGTGAACTACAGGGCTGGATTGTTGCAGACCTCAAAACTGGAAGAGCCCCAGAATCCAAATTGAAACCCGAGGTCGAGAGACAGTTATTGCTCTACAGAGATATTCTGCTATCCAACAATCCTAGCGCTCCACCCGTAAAGACAGAAGGTTGGTACACTGAAAATTCCACAAGGTACACTGCATTAGGTGAATCTGTGATGGAAAAAGCCCTAGAGGCTTGGGAAGCGACACAACCAACCGATGTGCCCCTTGAAGCGACACCCGGACAGTCATCTTGTGGTGGGTTTTGTGATTGGAAAGCATGGTGTCCACACTGGTGGAATTGGAGATTAGAGAACGGAACACTTGGCACTGAGGATTTTTCCGATTCTGTGATTTTGCTACACCATTTTGATGATAGAAATGGCTCGGGAATTGCAGAGATATGTGAGCCAGCAAATGCCGAAGGAAGAGCGATGCCTACAGGTATACAGGTTCCAATTAATTTCGATGGTAGAGGTAAGGAGGCTTTACAAGAGCTACTTGCAACCGGTCACCAAGGTCCAATTTTTATCGGTAGTGCTATGACAAACCGTGATACTTGGCGAGTTGGTCATTGGTGCGATGTTCTCGCCTGGTCACCCATTCCTGATGCTTGAAATGAAATCTCTCAGAATTTCTCTAGCATCATCATCTTCAATCCCTTTTGGTGAAAGTAACCAATCCACATAACGTGGATCTTCATTCTCTATTGTTTTCAAATCCTTACCTCGATGCCTACCAAAAGCAATGATGTAGATGCCATCATCAATTTTAACGCGCCCATTTTTGTCGAGCGAATCCAAATCAGACAGTGAACGACCCAAATCGCTCTCTTCCTTTCTTGCTTCACCAGATATCAACCAGTGCTCAATATCTTCAAGAGAGCGTCTGAAACTTGAGGGATGGTCTCTCATTAATTTCCAGAGCAGCAGAAGGCTTGCTGCAGCATCTGCAGCTGCATCGTGAGCGTTTGAAAGGTCGATTCCATGCCTAGCACACTGAGCTCCAAGATTATGTGGCCTAGGTATCTTCAACCGTCTAACCGTTTCCAGAGTATCTAGTATAACAACGGGTTTGGGAGGAGAAATTCCACACCGGAAGAATTCGTTCTCTAGCAGAGGCATATCGAATTTTCTTGCATTGTGCCCCACTATAACCGAGCCTTTCATCAGGTCGCTAATCTCCTTGGCATAGTGATTGAAATTCGGCTCACCTCTGACATCTGAATCGTAGATGCCGTGCACATTCGAGGCGCCGTGTGGAATGGGGCGCTGTGGATTGATAAGTACTTCATAATGGATAGGTGTTCCATCAGAATCTGCTCCAATTAATGCAATTTGTACAATCTTGTCGCTGTTGGTAGATATTCCAGTGGTTTCTAGGTCGAAAGCCAGGACTCTGTGACCTTGGAGAACATCGACCATGGCCGTGGGTAACAGCCGCATCAAATGAACATCACTACCAAATTTCTATTTCTGTAACACAGTGACGGGTGAGTATGGGCATCTGGGATTGGCTCAAGAAAAAGCCCGAAGAGCCAAAGCAAAAGCCGGCCGAAATTGTTGTTGATTTACCAGAGTTAGACAAGGACGCTCTCCTCGAAGAAACAAAATCAGTTTTTGAATCAGAAAATGAAGACGTTAAGGAACTACAACTTGTTGATGCTACTCCTGAATATGATACTGGCGAAGTTGAAATTGACGATTTGCTCAATGATGAGATGAGTTCAAATTATGAATTGAACACAGTTGGTGAAGCAGAATATGAGGACCTATTAGCAGATGCAGAGATTATCGGCGACCTACCCTCGGAAGTTAGTTTCGAATCGTAGAAAACCTGTCCATATAGGGGACAGGGTTAGATAATAAGCGCCCGAGCGCAAATCATGAACAGCAAGAAAGGGGCATTCCTATCCGCCATCTTGCTGGTGCAGTTACTTGCTGGCTGTACAGCGGTTTTGGATTCCACTACCGACCCAAGAGCAGCACTAATTGCTACTCCAAATGAAATCCAGTTGGGTGAAGAAGTAACATTTGATGCAAGAGCCTCGGATGCGATTGAAGGAGTAATTACCGAATTTGCATGGGATTTTGGTGACGGAACTCAGGCTACAACCATTGCTGGATTTACTTCACATCAGTTCTTACGTTCTGGCCAATTCAATGTGAAACTAACAGTCACGAACGATGGCGGCGGAAGCGATTCAACCACTGTGCTCGTTAGAGTAAATGGTGCTCCACAAATCAATCTCTCAATTCCTGAGGTTGTACGCAGCGGGGACATTGCGATGCTGGATGCATCAAAAACAGTCGACCCAGAAGGAAGCCCGATGAGATTCATGTGGGATTTGAATTTCTTGGAAGACAGTAACGGTGATGGTGACACGAGAAATGATATCGATTCCACCGATGAAATCGTATACTTGCCAACCGACACTAGCGGGACTATTCTTGGTTCACTAACAGTCGATGACGGTGAAGGTGGTGTAGCCTCACAGCCTTTCACTATAGAGGTACAAAGTCGTAAATTCAAAGTCAGCTGGATTAAGGAAACCTTAGAATGGAATTATGATGATTATCTAGCACAAGGAGAGACATGGTCTGATAACATGACTCCAGGCGAAGGTGTCAGAATAATGGCTTATGAGGCGCTTCTTGAGTTGGATCAGGATTTAGTATTCCCACCGGATAACTTCACTCTTTCACTAAAGGTAACAGAAGACGCCTACAAGCGCAGTGCTCAAACAAGTCCAGGTAACATTACACGAAATGAAACTACTATGGCTGAATTAGAAGACAGTGAATTGAACCCTACACCAGAAGAGGGGATTTACGACTCAGATAGTGCGGAGGAGTTACTTGGCTCTCTGTTGGGTGAGCCAGGTGCAAGATTTGGTCAGGGCGAATGGGTTTGGACGATTGTTGCACAAAACGCAGACCCGGATTCAGTAATTCCCGGAACACCTGACCCGGACGGTGGTAATGATTACACATTGAGAATTGTAATCACAGTACTCACTCCGGTTCTAACCGAAGTGGCTTACGATTAATTCAGTTGAATTGAATTGGCTGAACGGTTTTCCAGTTAGCATTAGCCAACTTCTTCGCCTTTCCATCGGCGATAATTGGGTGGATGTGATTCAGTCTTCCATGCATTCCATGGACTCCAAATTTAACTCTAAGTTCGACTTGTCTGTCTCTCTCAGCCGCTTCCAATTGTTCATCGTCAAGCTCAACACTTGCCAACTCCTTTCCGCTAGTTGCAGAGGAGATTGAGAACCTGTTACCGTTCAGGTGAGTACGTGGCTTGAAATCCATGTCATCTGGGTCGTTCATCCACGCTTCGACGTCTATTGAAAGGTAATCGCGAATTCCAACTCTCTTGATTTCGACAGAATCTACCATGTTGACCGAATCGTCCGAGAGGTCGGCAATTGAAAATGTCTCCCATTGATTGGGACATTTGGGGTTTCAACCTACTCTTTGATATGGGTTGAATGTGATTTTGGGTTTATGTCTCCACCGACAAGAGGTACAGGTACTCAGAAGAAAGCAAGACTACAACGTCTCAAAGATGAAATAAAGCGATTTGTTTTCGCAAATCCCGGTTGCAGCGCACAAACAATTGTCGCTCATCTAACTCACGACAAGAAACTCAAAAATCATGGACTAACACCAAGGAAAGTAGGATTCTTCATTCCTAGACATCTAAAATCACACTTGACCTGGTGGCAAGACCATGTTGCTGGAAGAAGAGTTTACGGCCCAGAAGACACAGAATAATCGACAGTCTCAAAGTGCTCCATCTATGCCAGCGTGGTATGAGTGGCGTCACTGCCTATTTTGATTTGGACGGCACTCTCCTGGATGCCTCCAGCGAAAAAAGCCTTACAGGCATGCTGGTAAAACGAAGGCCGTGGAGGATTCCAATCGGCACGGCGATGTGGACTCTAGGGTTTGTTGGGAATTTACTAAGGGGCAGATCTGTCTATGATGCGGCTAGGAATAGAGGCCATCTTGCATTATGTAATTGGGAAACTTTGCGAAAATACTCGTCAGAGTTGGTGGAATCAAAGTTGTCAAAAAGAGTTAGCCTCGAGGCAGTTGAGAGATTAAATTGGCACAGGGATTTGGGGCACAGACTAGTCTTGGTTACAGCCACCGTAATGCCGATGGCACAAGCGATGGCAGATTATCTTGGGATGGATGCAGTTTATGGTTGCGGGCCAGAGGAAATGACAGGAATAATGTCAGGCTCAGAAAAAGGTTGGAGCGTCCCTAGAAGAAAGGGTAAGGTTCCAATCGTTAGGCAAGATGCAGAGGATGTAGGCCACAACTTATCTGACTGTTGGGGTTATGGAAATACTCATGCGGATTCATTCTTCATGGCCATAACTGGCAATCCTGTTGCGGTTAACGCTGAGGGCAGACTGAAGAAGATAGCCAGAGAGAAAGAGTGGACACAGTTCGAATGGCGTGTTTGATGCCCGTCGCGCTTAAATGGGGAAGGCAGGTCGCCGAGAATACACTGGCCCCATAGTGTAGCCTGGATATCACAGTGGCTTGCGGAGCCACGAACCCGTGTTCGAATCGCGGTGGGGCCGCTTTACGTTACGACTAGTCGTGGCCTAAGCAATTTTGTGCAAGTCGCTCAAGTCACGGAGGGGCCGCCAATCAGATTGTTAGAGTCAACTATTCCTCTTCATTTACGAGTTGTACCTTCTCATTCAGGGCAGCTCTTGCAGATGCATTCAGAATTGGCAGTGCGGCTAGAGCGACACAGATAGCCATGCATACACCACAAAGATATGACATAAGTTCAGTAACAGTAGTGACTTCTTGAGGCAGCATTTCTGATGAGACTTGAGCCATCATCCATGTCCCTCCAAATCCGCCTAAGAGGCCAATAGTTGAACCAGCAAGTGATAGCTTGACTCCCAGTAAGTTGAGCCGAAATAGGAGTATTCCGCCTACCAAAACAAGAATGCCACCGAAAATTAGCGTGTAGGCTCGAACAGAATATGCGCCATCATCTCTAACTTCGTCGTGATAATCTTGGTATTCTTCAGCGGTAATATTGATTTCTTGATTTTGATAATTTTCCAGGATTGCGTCGAGGTCAGCATCAGGAAAATCGTCTGCCATCGAATTTCTGAAATCTCCCCAGCCGACCAAAATCATCAACATAGCGCCCATAACTAGCAAAATTGCGATTGTTTTAGGTCCTTTTTTGTCGGGCCTTGGTGCGAATAAAGAGGCCGGTGGCGCTAAACCATCATCCCCATTCATGCGTATAGAAAAATCATCACTCACGTTTACAACCCTCCAAGCCCGAACGTAGGTCTGATGGAATTGGTAATGATTCCATGTTTTTCATACTAACACAAACTGTTACCTGTTCACTTGACCAAAGTAACTCATTTTTCTGATTGTGGAATTCGTAATTCCATGTGCAGGATTTCACTCCAACATTCGAAATCCAGATTGTTGCAGTTACATGATCTCTGTATCTAAATGGAGCATGGAACTGCGAATTGATGTTCACGACGGGGAATCCGATTTCTAAGTCCATTAGAATTGTAGGATAATCAATCCCGCAGATTTTCTCCCACGCTTCCTCAAAGAATCTGTGTGCCAAGTCAAAAATCCTAGGATAGAATGCTATACCAGCCATGTCTAACATTGGGAAGTCGACACGTCTGCTCAGTTTTACTGGCATGATTCTGCGTAGGGGTGGGAGTTCTTCAAGCATCCTCGGGCTTGGGCCATTTTTTTGCAAGAACCTTTTCTAAGTCTTCATCTAGTTTAGCATTCCACCAATCACTGCCTTGCCAAATGGCGTATCTTCCTCTTATTCCACGAATGTCAGCACCCTTGAAAGAGCAGTTTCTGAAATTTGAAAGGTTTAGTCTTGCCTTACGAAGGTCGGCACCACTAAAATCACAGTTGTCAAAAGCAGATTTCATTAGATCAGCCTCTACCATAGAAGCGCGATTGAAGTTAGAGTCTGTGAAATTCCCTTCTGTCAAATCTGCGTTATCTAGTATACATCGTTTAAAGTTAGATTTTGGATGATTTCCCCTTCGCAGTAACTCTCCTGCGTGGTTTTGAAATGACCAATCAAGAGGTTCTTCCTCTCTGTCGGTACTACTGCCCGACATCACCATCGATTCACCTCAATATCGGCTTCGCTTATCTAGGTGTGCCCTTCCTTCAGGCGTCAGAATTGCGTATCGGTTCTTTTCTTTTGCAGACGGAGGGGTAACCAAAAATCCTCTTTCTCTGAGCCTGTTTAGGTAAAGTGATAGGTTGCCAGGAGGTTCTAGTCCTGCGTCTTCGAATAGAGTATCAATGACTCTTGGCGGGCTGTCATTTATTCCCTCGACATCTCTCAA
>JAYYDR010000024.1:0-9282 GCA_036160735.1 Thermoplasmatota archaeon | reverse complement strand
GAAGACGGTGACATGGCGGTTGTGACAAGAGATGGTATAGACATCTCAAGATTGGAAGGTGGAGCTTCTTCTACGGGCCTTACGATATTGGAAGATGAGTGGGGAGAAGCAGACATGGCAGGATTCCCACACTATATGCTCAAAGAAATTCACGAACAGCCCGATGCATTACGCAGGTGCATAACAGGACGACTAGACATGGCAAATGGTAGTGCAAAGTTAGGTGGTTTGCGTCTCGACCCTCTTCGTTTGAGAACAGTTCCTCACGTTAGGCTAATCGGCTGTGGAACTGCACTAAATGCTACAAAGATTGGTCAATTGGCAATAGAGAGTTTAGCGAGAATTCCTGCTGTTGCACACGTGGCTAGTGAATTCAGGTACAACGACCCAGTAATCAATCCAAACGCCATACACTTTGCTGTCTCGCAATCAGGAGAGACCGCTGATACTCTTTCAGCGGTAAAGGAAATTCAACTCAAAGGAGGAGACGTTCACGGTATTGTGAACGTTGTAGGTTCAACTATCGCTAGGACTTGTGGCCAAGGCGTATACATACACAGTGGTCCGGAACAAGCCGTTGCATCAACTAAGGCATTCACAAACATGGTAGCATCTTTGCTATTGTTTGCTATCAGAATTGGTCGTACGCGAAATTTTTCTCGAGAAAAAGGCCAATCGATAATCAAAGACTTCCAAAGGATCCCAGATTTGATGGAAAAATATCTGCAAGACCCTGGCCCAATTGATGAAGCTGTTGAATTGGTGAAGGATGCAAAAAGCGTACTATTCCTCGGCAGGGGCTTGTCTGCCCCAGTTGCAAGCGAAGGTGCACTAAAGTTGATGGAAATAGCATACATTCCATGTTTAGCATATCCCGCAGGAGAGATGAAACATGGCCCAATCGCTTTGTTAGAAGAGGGAAGTCCAGTAGTAGTTATTCTTCCAAATGACAAACATCGCGAGAAGACGATTGCTTCAATGCACGAATGTAGGGCTCGTGGAGCAAAAATAATTCTAATTCACGAGGAGGATGACATCGAGGCAACGGAGGAAGCTGATATTTCGATTCCAGTTCCTTCTTGCAGTTATTTATTGACACCTCTACTTACGGTGGTTCCTACTCAATTGATTGCTTACAGGACAGCTCTCGCACTCGGTTGCGATGTAGATCGGCCCAGAAATTTGGCAAAATCAGTAACTGTTGAGTGATCAATTGATACTGAATCTTTGATCTGCAGAATTCCAAAGGATAGGAGAGTATCCTAATTTGTGGTGAGTGTGTCTCATCTTGATTACACCTAGTTTACGGGTAATATCGTCTCCACTTCTTTCCATTGTGAGGTGCATTACTCCATCTGAGAGATAGTCTTCAACACCGTACTCACCGAATTGCTTGTGGTCTTCTCCGGTCATTTCACATATGAAGAATGAAGTCAAATCTAGACGTCGACATGCTTCGAATAATCTGAAAATTTCGTCACGAGGGTTTTCCATCTTGGTCAGGGTGAAGAATGCTCCCAATGAGTCGAATACCAGCAGTTCAAAACCGATTGATTGTCTGTATGAGGTGAGTTGCTTAATCAGCTGACCCATCCAATCAATTCTGTTGCTCATGCCTTGCTCATCAAGTTGAACACGCAAATCGGACAAGTCGATGATTGCGATTCGATTGCGAACACGAGGGTCATCGACATTCATTCCCATGTTGGACATATGTGACCTCAAGGAATCTTTTCCTTGCTCAAGAGTGACGTAGATACCGCTTGTTTCTCCGTATAATACAGCATTGTAAAGTAGAGAAAATGTTACTGAGGATTTCATAGCACCGGATTGTCCAGCAACGATACAAATGTGTCCTTGTGGTATGCCACCTTGCATGTTTTCATCTAATCCTGCGATGTGTGTTGGAATCCTTTCGATGTCACTCACGTCGTCTCACCACTTGGGTGTAACAGCGATGCTCTCTTCAAGGTGACCCCCAACCAACGTCTCATGGGAATCTGGTTGGCCAGTGCTTCAGAGCGTCGCGCTCAGATTCTAAATGATAGAATTGGGCCTATACATGTAGAAGCGCTACAAGATGTTGATGAAAGCCATCCATCAGGTCCAGTTCCAAATCAAGTACTGGAAATTTGTCGTAGGAAAGGGGATGCAGTACCCTCAAATCACGGCTTCCAAGGCGTGGTAGTCGCAGACACGATGATTGAGGACCCGGATGATCCAAATGTTGCAATTGGAAAAGCCGAGGACGAGTTATCTGCGGTTTCTATGATTAAGAGACTCTCTGGAAGGCGTCATCAGGTATGGTCTGCCACGGGAGTTCAGATATGTGGAGATTGGACTTTTTTTGTTGAAAGTGCTGTTGTAGAAATCGATGACTTGAGTCCAGATGAAATTGCACATTTGATGGAAACAGAATCTTGGAAAGGTAAGGCGGGTTCTTACGACTTAGCTGGTGAAATGGGTAAGCATGCAAGGCTAGTTGATGGAGATGAATTAGCGGTCTTGGGTTTCGCTCCTAGCGCTCTAAGACTACTAGATTAGTTTTCATCGGTATATCCCGAACCTTGTTCTGGGTTTGCCAGATACTGATCATAGAACATTGGGATCTTATGCCACGTATACAAACAGATGAATGTCTCCTTAACCCAATAGATTAGAATAGAGAAGTAAGATAATGCGTAAACACCGATTCCCAACCTTGCAATATTGTCTCTAGGTTCTCCAGTTTGCCAACTAGATAACAATGCATACACAGTAATTAGTGCACCAAAATTTACTGTAATCAGTGAGACCCAGTGTGTCTTTCTGACCTTCAGTGGCGTCTTTTTGTGATCTTCATGGAGGTATGCAGTAAAACCCCAAAAGACTTGGAACGCAACTCCAAAGATCAATATCCAGCGATAGTAAGACATCATCGCATCAGTAGTCTGTGCATATCCCATCATCTCTATGTACGCTGCAACACCAATAACAGGCAACCAGAATACTGAGGCGATAACCATCTTATTGTGTGGTTTTTCATTTCTAATTTGAGCAATTATCTTCATGGGCTTGAGCATTATGAAGATGAAAATATACGGAATAAATTGCAGTACTGCTACAACTCGAGTCGATATGTCATCTGCTTCATAGAGTGATTTTGCGACAATAGATATCAGCAACAAGGATGCATATACTCCAAACACCTTTCCTGTGTTATCAGGTTGTATTATTCGCCAATCCAATCTTCTGTTGATGTGGGAGATAATAATCGCAATCAGTGAAAGTGAGAAAAACAGGTCAAATAATATTCTTTCAGATAAATCTAGAGCACTCTCGAACTCATCACGCAGAGCCCAACAAGCCATGGTGAAAATACCAATTATTGGCAAGAATGAGCCTAACGCATATGAGAAAGGCCCAACTTTCTTGCCGTTATCTGAATTATTCTTGAAAATCGTTAGTGCAGGAGACCATAAACAAACAACCGATGCCGCTAGTAAAGTAATTCCAATCGTAGTGAATGAATTGAAAATAGACAAATTGCCACTTAATATTCCGGCTGTTATTATCATCTGTCCACTAACATTCATTCCAACATAAACCCTCATCAGTGTTCTTTCGAATCCTATAACATCGTAGATCAGTGGCAGTATACTGAATCCTATTCCAGCAAGTATACACATTAACCAACCCAAGCCTAATTGAATTCGCATTGCGTGGTTTACTTCAGTTGTGTTATCCTGGTAGAACTCAGTACCAGATGTACCAACCCATAATGCGGTGATGAAGAACAGTATCTGCATTGAAACTGCAGCTAGTACCAAATCGATATAGGATCCAGCAGACCAATGTGGTTTGCGTTGGAGGTCTAGTCCCATGCCAATCTATGGGAACTAATTACCTTCGTATAAAAGTATGAAGCCTACCTTTTCATATCAGAATGGGTGTTAGTCCAAGGTTATTTTTTGAGACATCCATTGTAACATCTTTCCCCGGCATTAATAGCAACTTATCAGATTCATCTAATGCAAAGATCGGTATATTCAGATCATCTCCGACCTGTTTTAAAACTCTCCTGCAAGCATTTGTTTGAGTGTCCATGTGTATCAAACTGTTAAGGTCAACAATGATTGTATCTCCTCGCAAAATTCTGTCTTGAATCTGTCTCACAGGTAACCTGTGCATTTGGTCCGGGACCACATATCTCAGCGCCCTGTCGGGGAAATCCGTAGGTTTTGAGGAATAGTTTGACAAGTCGTGAAATGCATCACCATCAGGAGTCAGGGGGCCTGTCCATCCTTCGGGAACGTTTGCCTCCCTTGTAACAGGTGGTGGGATATTGACAGTTTGTTCGTCCTTGATTTCTAATGTTTGATTTTCTTGAACATCCAAAGGTTGTCCAAGGTCATCATCAGGACTCACCAAGGTAAGTTGTTGACCAGGAGCTTCGTCCTGTTTCTTTGCTTTTTTTCTCTTGGGTGCTTTTGGTGAATCAACGCCTGGAGTTTCAGGGTCCGGAAATCCGAAAAATTGCCAAAGTGTCCCCATATTTTTCACTGCTCACAGGTCCAAGTCGTCAAGAATATCGGCTAGGGCCTGTGAGGCTGGCGTCGGTGGTTGTTCTTGAACCATCGTCCTGTCGAGTAGCGAAGGAGCGGGTTCTGAGACGATCTGCTGTGGCAGCGGATTGTAACTCTGAACTGGCTGCTGTGGTTGGTATGTTTGCTGCACAGGTTGAGCGAAATCATTCACCGGGGCGGGCGGCATCGAAGCTAGATACTGCTCGCCGTAGTATGACCATTGTTCCATTGTCCAACCCTGAGGTAATCCAGAGGCGGGTAGGGGTGGTCCACCGCTAACAGGTTGTGGCGGGGCCGTTTGGTCAAATTGTTGAGGGGCAGAAGTTGGTGCTTCTGATACGACAGATGGTGGAGAATCATTCCAAGCGTAATCTCCCATGTGCTTCGTTTCAATAACCACGGTGTCAGAATCCCTTCTACGAATTAGTAGTAGGGCTAGAAGGACCACGATTACTACTCCAAGTATGCCACCAACAGCGGTTGTTGTCGTAACCCCGAATATTCCTTCACTTTCCTTTGCACTAACTTCAACTAACACAGATGCAGTACTTGACTTTCCGTCGTCATCGGTAACTGTTAGGTTCACGAAGTATTTCCCTGGAGTGTCGAACTTAATGGTGAAGGTTTCCCCAGCACCATCTTGTGTTGCTCCCTCAGTATTAGGATCGTCCCAGATGAATTGTAGGTTGCTGCGGTCGGTAGCGGAGTCGGTTGAATTAGCACCATTGAATGTGATGGATTCACCCTCGGTAATCTTGAACCCATCTTCTGGGATGAAAATGTTAGCCGCTGGAGGGCGGTTGACGATTGTTACATCAATAGTGAACGAGTCAGTTTCATTATCATCGTCCCAAACATTGGCGGTGACGCTTTTGAGGCCAGATAGAGACCAGGAGTAAACGAGGTCGGGGCCTTCAACGTCACAATCGTCGCTCATAATTCCGTTTCCATCAGAATCTATTGATGACAACAGGTCCCAGCAGTACATTAGCACATCTTGGTCAGCAAAGTCTTCGGCAAATGCACTCAAGTTCAAAACTTCATCTTCGAACAAAGCCTGCTGAGCAGGGAGTGCGTCTAATACAGGTGCTATGTTGTTGACACGTACATATCCAAGAACATCGTCACTCTTCACACCGTCGTTATCAGTTGCAAATGTCTTGATTTCATACAATCCCGATTTGCCCCATGATGCTGTTACAGATGATGAAGGACCGGAGGTTGTGATGCTCCAATTTTGGTCTGTAGCATCCGGATACCAAGATATCAGAAGACTTTCTTTATCGCTTAGAGTATCATCAGCATCGATTTCTAGAGTTGCAATTATGTCTTCATCGATTGTCCATGTACCATCTTCGCCAGGTAAGTATGGTATACCATCAATTGAAAATCTCATTTCTCCAGCTGTAGGTGCCACGTTTAGAACTTCATAAGTTAGGAATGCAGAGGTTGATTGGTTGTCGTCATCGGTGACTACTACCTCAATTTCCTGAACTCCTTCGACTTCTGGAGTGAATGTACAGATAGGTCCTAACAGTGTTCCTTCGCATGTGCTGCCTGGCCACGAAATTTCTACTTCCTGACCTTCTTCAGATACTGTGTCGATATCACCGCTGTCCGATGCATCGAATGTAATTGGTTGACCCGCTTCAACGACCGGTGTAGAAGCGGTCAAGTTTACGTAAGGTGCGCGATTTAGAATTGTCGCATTCATCGTCATGTGAACCTCATCCAATTCGTCATCAACAACAATTACCTTGACTTCCCAATCTCCATCATCAGCCCAAAACCAACTGGTAGTACACGTGGTTGACTCGATTAATTCTGTGCGAATACCGTCACTTGTAGGTTCTTTGATTTCGAAGTAGCATTCAACATCTCCACCGTCGTTATCATATGATGCAGATGCGTCGATTGTCACATTTTCAAAGGTGTATACGTTGTCGCTTAAGGTAAGGTCAGCAACTGGTAGCCTGCCAATGAAAATGTCCAATTCAGCGTAGTTGTTTGTTCTATTTGCATCAGCGGTAACGACGTTATCAGGGTCAACCATGAATGAAAGGGTTTGGGTGCCAATTGCGGCATCTAGTGGAACTGACCAGTTCACACTTACCCTTGCTTCATTGTATGGAGAGATTGGTGGAATCGTTCCTCTAACAGTGGTACCATCCGGTGTTGTGATTTCCATTTCAGTAGCGGGTGATGTTAGTACACCTCGGTTTTGAGCAGGTATTTGGAATTCCAAGGTATCACCCGGTAGTGCATTATAGCCACTTGCTTGGGACAAAATCGTCGAGTCTGTTCCTCTTGTCCTAGTGACAATCATTGAGTCTGGTTTTGCAATCAAGTCAACTCCAACCACAGACAAATCCATCACGATAGTACCAGCGCCGACAATTTTGTTTACTGGGTCCCAAATGATGACTCCGTTGCTTGACCAGTCATCGGATGCAGCTGATGCATCTCTTGAATCTCCAACGTCCAAATCTGGCGCAACTTTACCGTCAGAGTCAGTGGTTAGACTCATGATAGTGCCTTCGGATTCATAGCGTAACTGGAGGTTAGTGCCGACTTCTCCAACACCATTAACGGTTAGATAACCTACAACCTCTTCAGTAGCATTTGGCAGTATTGCAACAAACTCAGGGGTGACTCCGATTGCCACATTCCTTATTCCGGGGGAAGATGATGAGACGACTCCCGAACTGTCCACAGGTTCGTAGGACTTCAGTTTCCAATCGATAGTAAATCCTGCAGGGTTATCGATCTGATACCAAGCATAATTTCTCACCGCATCACAATACCAATCGTAGCCACCTGATACACCAGTATTGTTCCAATTGTTTACTTTAATCGAATTTGAGCACCCTGTGTATTGAATGCCATCTCCATCTTCGGTTGGTGTTCCGTTGAGAGTTGCTTGATAGGTTGTATTATCCTCGACATATGGAGTGCTGAATTCTCCCGGGTCAAAATAGTCGGAAGTGCCGGATACAACTGTAGTTGAATTGTAATTTGCAACCCACTGGTCACCTGTCCTTAGTGGGAAGTCATACTTCTCTCGTGGTGGGTTGTAAACTGTGGCGAATTCCAAGTCTTCAGCCAGAATTTGTGTTGCAATGGTCACTGGGAAACCGAAGAAATACGGGACGAACCTAACGGTAAGCGAAAAGGTCTGGTTCCATTGGGCGAGGTCAGAAGCAGTGAATATGTCTTGACCACGATAGTCGATTTCTACTCTACCAGTGTAAGAATCTCCTCCTGGGGTGGTGATTTGAGAATTAGAACCTGTTTGGAAATCCCCTGATACATCGACTATGTAGACAAGTCTCTGAACTCCCTCTACCATCATGAAAGTGATGTTTACAACTTCGACTGTAGTGTCTCCAGTGAGTGTATCAATCGATGCTGAAACGTTGGCCTGCGCAATCAAATCATTGACATCGAATCCGGTCTCATAAACCCATTTGTCACCGATTCTCCAATTGGGTACTTCGAATACATCATTGGAGTTAGCTCCGCTAAATTCGATGTTCTTCTCTTCCAACTCATCAATCATTGAAAGTGGTCCGTATGCTGTCAAAATAACGACGATTAGAATCGGAATTACCTTTCGCATGGTGTTGCGTAGAACACCACTTACATTTGATTATGTTTGTTTACAGTGTCTTCCTGTTGGATGTATTGATGACCGTAATGCTGCCATTGCTCCATCGTCCAGCCAGCAGGAAGGCCACCTTCTGGAAGTGGTAATGCTTCCATTGTGCTTTCCGGCTGTTGAATGTCTGCTTCTTCGGTTCTGAACATCTCCATAGAAGGTGCTTCCATTGGAGCAATTATTTCAGGCAACTCGTCCGTTTCCCAAACGGACTCTTTCTTCTTCTGTCCACGCTTTAGGAAGAATACAATCGCAGCGATTCCAATTGAAATGCCCAATAATTGGAAGAACGGATTCGCACCTTCTCCAGCCAGCGATTCAACAACCTGCTCGAATGCTGTCA
Organism: Thermoplasmatota archaeon; assembly: GCA_036160735.1. Taxonomy (GTDB): domain Archaea; phylum Thermoplasmatota; class Poseidoniia; order Poseidoniales; family Poseidoniaceae; genus MGIIa-K1. The sequence goes on along the minus strand of JAYYDR010000024.1, from coordinate 716 downwards.
TATCTTGCGAATCTACCTCAATAACAACGCTTTTGCTACTTGGTTTGAGTATTTCTTCATCCCAAGCGATTGCCTTGATTTCGAATTTACCAGCCCTTGGGAATTCGTACTCAACGACAGTGCCAACCAAGTCAGCATCGTTATCTTTGATGCCATCTCCATCGCTATCTACAGAGCAGTCGACATCCCATACCACGGTAAGATATTCTTTGTCAATCGGTGAATCACGGGTTGCTGATGCGTCTAGTTTTACACTCTCTCCTGCAATAGCTCTGCTCGGGGTGTTGACCATAACCAAAGGTGGAAGGTTAAGGACTGTAACCGCAGCAGACGATGAGTTCCTCGCCCCGTTATCATCGGTTGCGTGGAATACTACGTTGTAAACGCCCGAGTTTTGCCACGACCAAGTGAGGTTAGCTCCTTCAACATCACAGTCATCATCTGCAGAACCAATGCCATCTGTGTCTGCACCAGGGTCCGTGTCCCAACATACGATTAGAGATCCCATGTCTGATGGGGTATCCCAAGCCACACCTGACAGAGTGAAGCTTTGCCCTTCTGCAACAGCCATTACCTCTGGAAGTTCCTCGATTTGAGGCTCTAGGTTTTGTACATCCACCCATCTCTCGACCCATCCGCTGTCTTCCCCTTCTGAGTCAATCGCTTTGACAAGGACAGTTTTCATCCCAGCATCATTCCATACCATCGGTACCCTA
>JAYYDR010000023.1:0-9265 GCA_036160735.1 Thermoplasmatota archaeon | reverse complement strand
AGTGCCCTTTTTTCTGCATATTTTCCGACACCGATTACACGGGTAATTCCCATCTCAACCACTACTTCTCGAAGGTGGTCATCACATGCTTTTAGCAGTTTTTTCACCGCATTTCCACTGATTTTGTCAGGAGTGATGTTCTTTCCCGTCTCACCTAGGAGCAATAGCGGACAGTGATTGACTAAGAACACGTTTTTGTGGATCTCCTCAGGTGTTTTCCAAATGTCACGCAAGAGTCCCCAAAGCCTAGTACCGCTGATTTCTTGTCTTTCGAAATCTAGTCCTTCAATAGGGCGCTTTGGGTGTCTGCCTTGAGGGTCATGAAAATTTCCTGTTATGTTTAGAAAGTCCCTAGCGATTTCAGTAGCTCCAAACGGCACTCCACACTGAGCCATTCCATACGGCCCGGGGTTCATTCCTAAGAGTAGGGTTTCGGCGCCTAAATCAGAGTACTGCGACAGGTATGATTCATGATATTCCCACGCATAATTAAGAGGATTTGTGACGTGTGCAAGCGAGGTTTGTCTGAGAATAGATTTGGTTAGGGAATCGCACTTATCGGACAATTTCTTCGCGGATTCGATGACTCCCATGCGTTCTCTTCTACCGATATATCCCAAAAACAACTCGCTAGAGGCGGTGTACCTACCAACACCTACTTTCACATAGGATGGTACACATATACTCATATACACAAGTTAGATGTTGATAGTTTATGGGAGCAAAAGTTGGCATTGATGACATGGCACTTCATTTTCCTAAGTTGTACATGGATATGGAAGACTTCGCTGAGATGCGGGGTGCCGATTACGGTAAACTCAACAAGGGTCTAGGTCTTGCTGCAATGGCTATCCCAGACGTACACGAAGATACCGCAACAATGGGTGCAAATGCTGTTTGCAGATTGATTGACAGAAATGGTATCGACCCACGTAAAATTGGTAGGATTTACCTCGGTACAGAATCCGCTCTCGACGGTGCCAAGCCAACTGCAACTTACATTGTGGACATGCTAACTCACCGCTATGGTGAGCGCTTCGGTGAAGATTGCTTCAGAGGCTGTGACGTAGTCGACATGACATTCGCTTGTATTGGAGCCGTAGATGCTCTCCACAACACACTAGACTGGGTTGCAAGAGGCGGGGAAGAAGAAGATAGAATGGGAATTGTTGTTTTCTCTGACAATGCTAAGTACGATCTAGAATCTTCCGGTGAATACACGCAGGGAGCTGGCGGTGGAGCACTTCTAGTTCGCCACAACCCTCGCCTAATCGTTGTGCCAGACCGTTGGGGTGTCTCAACAACACCTGTCCACGATTTCTTCAAGCCACGAAGAGAAGTCTCGATTCAAAGCGTAATCAATCACGTTTTACAACTTGCTGCTGAAGCGGGTGCTACGATTAAGGAAGGAATGGCTGAAGCCATGATAAAGCACTTGCCAGAATCAACAGTTCGCCGCCTAGGCATCTTTGCACACGGTGAAGAGAACGTCAAGGTACACCGTGATGAACCGGTTTTCGACGGTCAATTCTCAAACCGTTGTTATCGTGAAGCAGTAAAGCAAGCCTTCACCCACTTCAGTGAGAAAGCGATTTCACAAGGAAGATTTGACCCTGAAATGGATGAAATCCTAACCGAGCAATGGGCTAGAATCATTATGCATCTTCCGTATGCATTCCAAGCAAAGCGAATGTTCCCTGACGTGTTTAGACACGACAGACAGCACCTAGATTCTTGGAAGCAGGTCGAGGAAGAAATCGGAGTAATGCCAGAAGAAAGCGACTTCGAGACCACAGAAGAGTGGGAGAAAGCGATGGACGGTTACCGCCGCTCTGTATCCAAGACTGAATCGTTCAAACAATTCGTTGAGGACAGAATTGAGAAGGGCCAAAGGGCGTCTTCTTTGATTGGTAACCAATACACTGGTTCCATCTTCCTTGCCCTGATGTCTACCTTTGAGGCAGACTACGAAGAGAATGCTAACCTAGACAATGTGACATTCGGATTGTGTGGTTACGGCTCTGGTGCAAAAGCCAAGGTGTTCGAGGCTGAAGTTCAGCCATCTTGGAGAGAAATAGCAAGCCGTTGGAATCTATTTGAGAGACTAGAGGGCAGAATTGCGATCGACCGTGTAACTTACGAAGCTCTGCACAAGGGATTGGCCAAGGAGTCAATCATTACTCCACAAGGCGAGTTCGCTCTAGTGGATGTCGGAGACGAAGGTGTCGAAGAAGGAATGCGAACCTATGCATGGGTTGGCGAGTGATCAGTTCAGTATCTTTTGGATATCCACTGCCTGTGGGATTTGAACACCAGCAGCCTTGAACCAGTCCTCTATTTCAGCAAATTCTTTGTTCTTTGAAATCGCCTTGACTCTAGCCCCAATTAGATTCCAAGCACCCTTGGCAGAAATGCCAGGGATCGCAGCAAGTTGTTTTTCAGTTGCATTGCGCCAGTCTAAATCAACCTCTATTCCGGTGATTGAGCGAGCACCGTGACCTGTAACCATGATGTTGCTGTAGGTCTCAAGCGGAGCCAGATAATTCATCCCAACAAGAATTGGATATGCGCCAATTTGGCGCCCGAACGTGATTCCTGCTTTGCCGTGCACATCAGGTGAGCGAGCCTCGGGCTCTAGATGCCTTGGCAAGCGAGTTCTTCCTTCATGTGCTTCCCACCAAACATCGTTGAGTATTGTGCCTGAAGGGAGCATTTCTTCGAGAAGAGGTCCGTCGAATTCATCACGTACTGTAGTCTTGAAAGCCTTGAAATCAGCATCATCGATTTCTTGGAAACCTTCGCCTTCTACTTGGCGAATGTTAACTCTGCGAATCATGTGTCCTTCGTCTTTCAATTCGTTTAGAAGTTTGAGATTGATGTCATAGGTTTGACTTGTTTCGCCGTTTAGACCGGCGATGAAATTCAAACCCGGTAGTAACTTTGGAAGTCCTCTTTCTCCACGAACTCGCCCGTGTTTGTTAATTAGGGCAATAGCGGATTTGAGTTGCTTTGAATCGCAGTTTAACCAGTTCGCTTCGTGCACTCTTGGGTCTGCAGATTCGAGTCCGAAAGATAGTACTGCGCCGTCGGATAGAGTTTCAACAAGGGTCTTTGTAATCTCTTCCGCTTCATCTAGATGCTCTGCGATAATCGAGGGATTACCATTGTCGGTGTGAAGGATTCCTAGACGCTCATCATCCCTCAAACCGTGCAGCAATTTTGCGATTGGCTCTGGATTTGGTCGAGGATATTCCATCTCAACAACGCCTTCTGCCATGTAGGTGTATGTGTCGGTCATGCCTCCTAGTCTAACGTGTTCGACACCCATGTCGTGAGCGATTGACACCTCCTGAATGATATCCTCTGGACTACGCCAAATTGGTACGCCTTTCTTTGGCTCGATACAGAATTTACAACCACGTTTGTAGCGAACACATCCTTGATAGACTTCAACTTCGTAAGTTAGAGGTCCGTCCAAATCGGGATTGTGAGTTACCGCCTTGGAGCGAGCACCAGCGTGTGCCCAAGCAGTCCACTGCTCAGCGCTTCTTCGCTGGTGTTTCCACTCATTATTAGCCAAGAAGTAAGAGAGTGTAGCATCTGTATCTTGCAGTGCTAGAAATAGATTTTTTCGCAGTGGACTCCAGCCTTGATGTCTCCATCCTCTAATCGCCCATCCTCCACATAGGATTGGTGTATCCCCCGGTGTTTCAGAAATTACTTCCTTAATTTCACGTAGAGAAATTGGAGTTCCTCTGAGGTATTTTCCCGGAACAATTGCTCCTGCTAAAACAACAACACCGAGTCTGTTTTCCAATGATGGAGGATTAATTCGATAAGAGTCGATTGTACAGTACTCGTAGCTTATTCCCTTCTCTTCTAATACCCCACAAATGTATCTGATGTGAAATCCAACATATGGCGGGACACCGAAAGCAGCCGGTTCATCCTCGTAGCCGTCAATGATGAGCCAGGAGGCATCTCCGGACTCACTCATTCACTCACCTCATTCCTTTCTTGGTCGTCGACGCTTCTTCTTCTTGGCGTCTTCTTCCTCTTCAGCAAGTGCTCGCAATTCACGTGCGGACTTACCGCCGCTTTTCCCACCGGACTTGCCCTTATTGTCATGGTTCTGAGGCTTTGAGACATCGACCTTGATGTTGCGTCCCATGAAGTCGCTACCGTTCAGTTTGCCAACGACTTCTTCACCCTTTGATTCGGGCTGGATGGTAACGAATGCGAACGCCTTCTTACGGCCAGATCTATCTGTTGCCCACTGGACGTGAACAGTGTCACAGTGGTCTTTGAATAAGGCTGACAAGTCATCCTCTGTAGCTTTGAATGGAAGATTTCCAACGTAGAGTCTAGCTCCTTGTGGTCTTGGTGCACGCTTTGGCTTCTCATCTCTTGGAGCATCAGCATCTCTGACTCCAATTCTGCGGCCCTTGATTTTCTGGCCGTTTAGCGCAGCTATTGCAGCATCTGCCATGTCTTTTGATTCGAAAGTGATGAACCCGAAGCCACGTAGGTTTCCATCGTCATCACGCATTAATGCGAAGTCAGTAACCTTGCCGTGTTTCTTGAACATTTCGCGAACTTCATCCTCATCAGCATCTCTAGATAGTCCGCCGATGAATAATCTGCAACCAGGTGCAGCCTTTTCTCTGCGTCCACGGCCACCTTGACCACCTTCGCCTTCGAACCTGAAGTATTCACGCTCTCGACCATCTTCACGAATGTCTTCTGCAATAAATGTAGCACGACCTGCGCTACCCTTTGCGAACAGTGCTTCGGCCTCTCCGCTCCATCTCTTGCCAGCGCCGTTCATTGCAGCCTTTCCAGTCTCTCCACCAAAATCATCTGCCATTGCACGGAATGACTTGTTTCCACACGTTTTGCATGCTACGTTCCAATCACCGTTCAATTCTGCATGGAAGGTATCGCCACAGGATGGACATAGAGCCCATAGAACACCACAATCATCATCCTCACGCATGTCGATTCGAATTACGTTTCCAGCCTCTAGCACCTTTGCTCTGACGATGTCACGGCGACGTAGTCCGTCTGCCGTGTTGTGAAGGAATCTGTCTGTAATTTTGGTTACGTGAAATTGTGCATATTCCTGGTCTGCCATTACTGAGCGGTTTGCTTTTCCTTCAACGCTGATGATTCTGATTTCACCAGATTTTTCGTTGAGTTTTACGACCTCTCCAATAACGGTGTCACCTACTTGAACACGCAACATTTCATTGTGTGTGTGGACGCTGATTACACCATCGATTTCGCTAACAACACCTGTCAGTAAGGCGATTAGGTTGCCGTTTTCTTCTGCTGTGCCCTTACCTGGGCTGTTCTTATCTGCAGTGCCTACTACAGTTCCGGGGGTGACGATTGTCGCCATATTTTCACGCTCATGTTTGTGGGAATCACCCTACGGGTGACGGGAAGGGGATGTTTGGGGCGGGGGCTGTTTGCTTTTGAACCCCTATCATCGGGTGAAACGCCAGCATTTGATCTCGGTAGCGCCCATTCTGGAGTTGTGGTGTTGGTAGGTGGCGGGCATTCTGAATTCGCCTTCAAGAATCACTTCTCCTTCTGGTAAATGCGTGGCTGCGGCGCTGTGCATCATATGGACCACCGGTGCACTTTCAAGCGCAGCATCGATGAAAGCACGGTCTGCACCATGGGTTTGAACTCCCCAAGGAGGGTTGGTAATCACAATGTCAACGTTTGGCAATTCTATCTCCCCGACCCTCCCGATAATGGTAGGTCCGAGTTCTTGGCAAAGGGCGGCAGCATCTGTATCGCACTCAACGAAGGTTACCTCTGCCCCTAGCAGTTGTGCACCATAACCCAAGATGCCGTTGCCCGCACCCAAATCTAGGACCGTTTTTCCTTCAAGACCATCATGAGCATCAATCTGTGCTAACCAAAGTGCGGCAAGGTTCCCTTCGGTTTGGTATTGCTCTAATTCCACACTATTACATGGATGATTAGGAAGTTTGGACAAAGAGATCGCCAAGTGGCGAAGCTTCAATTCAATCACCAACGCTGTTGGTTTTGCTGCTGACCAAAGTTAGCTCGCTGCATCTGTTGTGCTTGCATCTGCTGTGCCTGCATTTGTTGCATTTGGAATCTGATCGATTCGGCTTCCATGCGAAGTCTTGCAATCAACTGGTCACCAGGCTGCTGGCCTCCACAAAATCTGCAAAATCTTGTACCATCATTTTGCATTTGACCGCACTGAACACAGAAAGCCATGATTATCCCATTCCTAACTTGTCTTTGAACCCTCGCATTCAACTAACCATTTGCATAAACACAGGCCAAGTTTCGAAATTTTGCGCTAAAGCCCTCTCGTTGATGTCTTCTAAACGAGCATCGCTCATCATCTCTGACGGGTCTACACCCGCATCCAATAGTTCCTGGATTAGGTTTCGGAATTCTCTCTCAATGGCAGACATGTCATCGATTTCAGGCTCACCACTTGGTAGTGGTACACTGTCATCAGCAGTAGTTGGAACCACAGGTGATTCTTCCTCTTCAGCACCGGGCAAAGCAACTGACGCCTCTTCCTTCACTTCATGTAGAGCAATGGAATCTGATTCAGGAGCCGTTGGTAAGGCGACCTGTGCGGCCTCTTCGGGTATCATTTCAGCAATGAAAGCACTTTCTAATTCACTGGTTGCATCAACTTCTTCAACCACTGGTTCAGGCTTATTTTCAACAACAGGAACATCGACAATTTCTGGTTCTGGTGCTGCAAGACCAACTCCCAAAATTTCTGCCTGCTGTCTCGCCAATTCAGCAGCTTGCCTGCGGGGTAGTGACACGAATGCCTTTCCAACCAATGCATGGATTGGAAAAGGCAGGAAATACTTCTCAAGAGGTGGCAGGCTCGGGTGTCTAAAACAAAGAATAGAGTGCTTTTCAAAAGGTCTTTGATTTGGAATATCTAGAGTAAATGGAACTGGTGCGATTTCTACAGTGCTGCGCAACCATCCTTCTTGGGTGACCAGTTGCTGCATCCAAGGCCCCATGTCTGCGTTTGAAATATTCACGAATTGGAATGATGCAGATTTTGGGTCAAACCCCTGTTTGCTGATCAACTCCGCTTCTGCTCTTGGGCGATGGAAAATTCCCATTACAGGTTGACCATGGTCTATCATATCCCCGTGCAGTTCCAGTAATTTTCTTTCCTTGCGTGGGCACAGTAGCATTATGTCGAGCCTGGCAGCGTTACCATCCCAGATTTCTTTCCAACGAGAGTTGGCTTCATCTTTCAATTGCTGGAAGGTCATACCCGGAATCATTGCTGTAACGCCCATTCAACCACCAGCCTATCCACTACAGGTTGACTATTTGGTGATATAGGATTCTTTGACAGCATATTCAGCCAATAGAATCACTCCACCTGCAGCCCCTCTTACAGTGTTATGAGATAATGCATCGAACCTGATTATTTTTCCATCAACTCTGACGTTACCAACAGTTGTACTCATTCCATTACCCATCCACAGGTGGTCTTCACGATTCGGTGAATCTTCGATAATGTGGTTCACTTCCTCGGGTGATGAAGGGAGGTCTAAAGTTGGAATGTTCATCAGTTCCAAAACCTCTTCAAGAGTGGTTTCTTTTTCCACCTCAACACCGCATGAAACAAAGTGGCCATCTCTTTCTGGAACTCGGTTACATGATGCGATTACAGGAATTTCCATTCCAAGCAAATACTTCAACTCAGCAATGAGTTTCTCCTCTTCTCCTGGAATCATCGGATTGACGTTACCAGCCAATGCATCCTCATCATAAAGCAGTCTCCAGCCCGCTCCGGAAAGGGCTTGTCTTGTGTGAATTGTAACCGAAACCAATCCGAGTGACTTCAAACCAATTATCGGTGTAACGACCGGCACAACAGTACAATTTGTAGCGCAAGCGTGACCATAGTACGACTGCATGTCTTCGGGGTTAACCTCCGGAATTACAAGTGGAATACCAGCAATTCTTCGAAATGCGCTAGCGTTTGAAAACACGTGGATTCCTCTAGCGACTAAGGATGGTTCAACTACTTCGGCTACGTTATTTGGAAGTGCAGAAAAAGCGATATCGACGTCGGGTATATCGCTCATTGAACAAATTAGAATGTCATAATTGGGACGCCTTGAATCTAATCTCCACTCGATTTCTTCATGCATCAGTCCTACTGAATTTGGAGAACCAGCGATTGCAACGACATCGAAGAGGGGATGGTCATAGAGCAATTCCTGAAGCCGCTGGCCAACTAGGCCACTAGCTCCTAGAATCGCAACATTGTACCGGCTCGTCATTGCTCCTCATGTGGTGTGGGGAAGATTCTCCTTATGATGAGTTTCCTTGCAATTGATGTACCATCTTTGATGGAACCGAGTTTTGCATCTCCTACTCTTTTCGAGTAAGTGATAGGTACGTGAGTTATTGGAATATCCAAATATGCACAAGAAGTATACATTTCAGCCTCGATTTCAAAACGCATACTATTGAGATGTAATCTCTTCAGAGAATCCCTTGAGAATGCCCAGAATCCAGAACATAGGTCGTTTATTGCTTTTCCATGTAGCGCTACTGCTAACCATGTCAAGAGTTGATTTCCAATCCAGTTTGTACTTGTCATAGCGTCTGATTTGAGGTCTCCATGCAATCTATCTCCAATCGCTATGCCTCCATCAGGTATTGATTCGACCATTCTTGTTATCTCTTCGGGGTGGTATGTGCCGTCACAATCCAGCATTACCAAAGCTTCATCTTCTGTTTCTAAGAATTTCTTGAAACCTTGGCGCATTCCTGTACCTTTGCCTTCACCCCATTGTTCTATGACTTCACAACCTAAATCAACAGCAATTTTTACAGTGTTATCATTAGATCCTCCATCTACTACAACAACCCTTGTAGTGTAGCCTTTTTGCTTTAATTCCTCTATGGGAATTCGGCGATATATGTCTTCCAATGCACCCTCTTCATCAAGGGTTGGTAACATGATGAAGAGATTTGTCACGCCCCTACGAGCGTGTATTACTTGTAGTGTCTTTCCCTAAATTTAGGCAAGATAGATGATTTCTATCCAGTGAATTCGGATGCCGGTTTCATCGAATAGCATGTCTCCTCTGCCCGATGCCCCAAGTGGATTAATCCAGAATTCGGGCTCGCTAGTAATGTCGATTTCGAATCCTCCACCTCCTGCATACGCGCAGGTATTGTACCATCCCGAACCACTAATCTCTCTAGAATTAAT
>JAYYDR010000022.1:0-19074 GCA_036160735.1 Thermoplasmatota archaeon | reverse complement strand
TCCACCTCAGCTGAGTCCCGCGCCTCCCGCACCCCCTGAAATGCCACCGGCTCCACCAGAGATGCCACCAGCGCCTCCAGCACCTCCAGAAATGCCACCGGCTCCACCAGAGATGCCTCCAGCGCCTCCAGAAATGCCACCGGCTCCTCCAGAGATGCCTCCAGCGCCTCCAGAAATGCCACCGGCTCCTCCAGAGATGCCACCTGCTCCACCAGAGATGCCAGCAGCTCCGGCCGACTTGCTAGCACCTCCTGCTCCACCAGAGATGCCTCCAGCACCTCCTGAGATGCCAGCAGCGCCAGCTGATTTACTAGCACCACCTGAGCCTGCAGCTGATCCACTACTAGCACCGCCAGCACCTGCGGCTGATGCACTACTATCCCCTCCTGCAGAGGTTGCAGTTGAGGAATCTGACATGCCTGTTATTGATCCTCTAGCACCAGTTAATCCTGTTGGAGATGACTTCGTTGCAGCAGGTGCAAAAATCCGAAAATCATCAGACGTCGATGACGTACCAGGTGACAAGTTAGAAGGTTCCCTTCATGAAACCGAGACAGCAAAGTTGACGTCTGGTGGAGAGATTATCAAGCAGGACGTAAAGGGTGTCCTGAAAGTTAGAAACCCATCAGAATCTGACAGAATCTATGACATTGATGTAATGCTGAACAACACAGTCAATACAGATTTGGCAGGAGATCACGTACAAGTTGATGAGTTAGAATCTCGCAAAGAATTCTCTACAAAATATAAGGTAAAGAACAGCAGAATGTTGGTACTCAAAGAAAGACTAGACACAAATCCTGACAGAGACCAGGAACGCTCTCTATCCGTTTCCAAAGGTGGAGATGGTGGACCGTTGATGATGGAATTAGAAGTCGAAAACGTATGCGGTGTTTCCCTAAATGATGTGGTAGTGACAAGAGAAATTCCTTCCCAACTAAACATGGTAGCAACCGGCGGTGCTACGATCGAAGACTCGGTTTTGACATGGGATGTAGGTCACCTTGGTGCTGGTCAATCAGCGACTTTGACATTGTCAGGGACCATACACGTGGATGGAATCAAACCGATCAACGCTGGAACTGCTAAAGCTACCTACAAAGCAGATGCAACACTGTCAACACTCTCATTCAGAGAGTTAGATGCATTCTGTCGAGGTTTCGCTTACATCAACTCTGTCGAATCTGAAAGACCTGACAACTGGGAATGTAAGACGATTTTCGAGAATCGCTCCTCTTTCACAGTTGACCTTGTTAAGTTGCAAGTCAGTATGAAGGGAAGCGATGACCTTCTATTCGACATCAGCGATGTTGCTGAAGATGTACTGCCTGATTCTAGATGGGAATCTGAAACAGTAACAGTCGAGAGTAATGGAAAGCCAGATTTCACGTGGGATTTAGGATACACCGTACTGCCTCGAGCATCTCACAGTACTGAGGGTACACTAGAATTAGAGGCATCAACATTCGAAGTTCTAGATGCTAGCGTTGCAAAGAAGTACTCAAAGACTGTACTTCCTTCCTACAGAAGACACGATTTGTCTGCAACAGTAACAATCACCAACGATGGTTCCTCACCGATTAACCTAATCAGACTGACAGATGATATACCTGGGTTATTCGATGCACCGGCACCTGAAGATATCACAGTGAAGATTAATGGTAGCAACATGTCTGAAGAACAATTCAAGGCAGAAGTTGCACATGGAATCACAATTGAGAAAGAAATGAGAAGCCCTGATGGTGACGGTCACACATTGTCAATGACAATCGGTACAAAAGAGCCAATCGGCCTTGCACCAGGAAAGAGCCTATCAATTTCTTACCCACTAGTTGCACCTGACCCAAGTCCAGGAAACGAAGCCGTTGCTGGACCGGCACGCTGTGAATTCAGTGCTGAAAGGTTTGGACCTGTTTGCACTCGTGATGTAGATGATGTACCAGTGGTAAGAGTAAGGCACAACCGCAGAAACTTCTCTGCAGGTAAGTCTGTCATGCCTATGGGTGGAAAAGGACGCTACGAAGTCCTAATCATCTTCGAGAACAACGGAGACACGGCTCTTCAAGACGTGTGTATTAACGACGTATTGCCATCAAACTTTGAACTAAAGGACTGGATCGTGAGAGGTGAAGGTGGAAACAAGAGAGAAGATGTCACCATTGAATCAACAACCGGTGAGAACGGCAACGAAAATGTATGGTCAATCCCAGTCGTCGAAAAGGGAGAGCGCCTTGAAGTATCATTCGAGATTAAGGGCGAAGGCGAAGTAGACGCTGAGGTATTGAATCAATTCCACGGTGTAACATTTGGAGACGAGGTCGAAGATGACATGCCTGCAGCAGAAGAGTCACCCGAAGAAGAGTCTTCATCAGATGACTCAACTGAATCAGAGGATAAACCAGGAGCGGGCTTCAAGTGGAGAGAAGATGTCCTATTGCGAGTAATGGCAGCAAACGGAATCGATGAATCGCACAGAGATGATTTCGTCCGCCACGCAGTCAAGTTTGATGACGATGACAATCAGTACCTAAAGAAGGCAGAGATTGAAGCAGCTGCTGCTGCTTGGGGCTCCGCTGACGACAGTGCGGAATCTGCGGAAACAGAGTCTGCTGAAGAGACAGAAGCAGAGGATGAATCTGCATCTGAAGAATCAGCAGGGGCACCTGCAGAAGAGGAAGCAGCGGATGAATCTGCGTCTGAAGAATCAGAAGCAGCAGAAGAAGCAACTGTGGAAGAAGCACCAACAGAAGATTCAGGCTCAAAGGATTGCCCGATTTGTAGTCACACAAATTCTGAAGGAGCAGTCACCTGCGAATCCTGTGGGTTTGCATTCTGATTATAGAGGATATTCCCAGCGTGGCCAAGCATGGTCTCGAGTGTCGTCAGACACTATGATTATGACAATTCGAGGAAAAGTGCGTAGCATTTCTTCCAGGTCGTGTACCGCTGGCGGAATTACTCCAACTCTCATATCAACAGCAAGCCATGCATCTGGGTATTGTCTAAGCCATGCGTCAACTTCAGCCATAATTCCTTCCGGAGGGACACCGGGTCTAACGCTTGCAAGGTAATCCCAACCATTGGGAACTGCTCGGTCTGAATCAGAGAATAGGAAAATTCTACTCTTATTCGGCAATTTTGATGTGTAAGCTATTGCATTTGCTTCGCTCACAACACATGGTGAACCTCTCATAGGCATTGGTTGCGAGTGTTGCCAAGTTCTCTCATCATCGGCCATGAACAGCGAGTATTCACCGCATGTTTGAGGTCTTCGCCCCGATGCATAGTAACAACGTTCAAGCGATGGGGTATGCCCCATCATTGCATGAGCGGACAATCTGCACCTCCTCCTGCCCCGCCTGGCGGCTCGATGATGTTCATGCTGCTGTTCATGATTGTCATGACCTTCATGCTAATGTCAGAAGGTGTTAGAACTAGCATGGGAAGTTATGCAGATCCTTTCCTATCAGGTTGGTTACCGGAAGAAAAATGGTTTGTACTGACAGTTCTAATTCTGGGTACAATCTCAATGTTCGTGAATACTGTTCTTCGTAATTTATTCATGGACCCAATTTCGCAAGCCCACATTGGACACAGGCAAAGACAAGTTAGGAAAATGATGAACGAGGCTAGAATTGGTCGCGACCCAATCTTGATGGAGAAAGCTCAGACCCTACAACAACACATGATGCCTGAGCAAATGAGTATTCAAATGGGAGCGATGAAGCCTATGATGTTCACATTGATTTTCATTATTGCAATATTCTCATGGATGGGAAATATAGTAGGAGACTTCAGAGTAAGTTATGTCTCACTTCCATGGTCCCCAGAATGGAATCTCGAAACCGGTAAATTCCTATTTTTCCCAGCTTGGATTGCAGTTTACATTTGCATGTCAGCTCCATTTGGAAGAGTGGTAGATAGACATTTGAAACTGATAAGATACAAATCCCACCCAATTGTTGCTGAAGGCGAGAGGCTCAAAGAACCACTACTTCACTTGGTCAGTGCTCCAAAGGGGAGAAACAATTCCCAGGCAAATTCCAGAAGAAGGCGCTCACAGCAGAAGCGTTCTGGACCTAAAAAGAAGAGTAACAATTCAAATGATTCCGAAGCGAAGACTGTCGTTCTGAACTCAAAGGAGTGTCCCTCATGCGGTGGAACTCTTGTAGAGAGGGATGGTCCAAGCACAAACGTGTGTAAGATTTGTCGTCACGAATGGCGGTGAAATATTGCCAAAAATTACCATTTCAGGACACCCTGGTAGTGGTACAAGCACTCTCGTCAAAGGTATCTGTCAATCCAAGGGATGGTCTTCATTGAACGGTGGTGACATCTTCAGGCAAGAAGCAAAGAATCGAGGCCTGTCTCTCTCTGAGTTCGAGAAAATTTGTGCTGAAGATGAAACTGTAGATAAGTCACTGGACGAGATTTTGAAAAATCACATCCTAGATTCAGATGGGTTTGATGTCTTGGAAAGTAGGTTGTCCGGATGGTGGGCATACAATCTCGATGTTGAATGTGTGAGATTGTGGCTACATGCTAGTGAGGATGCTAGAGCGGAGAGGGTTGTGATGCGTGAAGGATTATCACTCGATGTTGCGATTGCTAATAACAAGCAAAGAACAGCGGTTGATAAAGCGAGATTTGAGGAAATGTACGGTTTGAATCCAGAGGATGAAACACCTTACACTCACATTATTGATGCTTCTGATTTGAATGTAGAGGAAGTACTCGCTAAGGCACTTGAGATTTTGGAGGGTATTGAATGATTATTTTAGAAAAGGATGCAAAGACTTCACCCGATCATGGAACGATTCCTAGTGAAAGGACCATTGAACAGCTACTCGAATCATGTTTCATACTTCTAGACAAATCTCCAGGTCCATCCTCTCACCAAGTTAGCGGTTGGGCTAGGGATATGATGGGCCTAGAGAAATTAGGTCACGGAGGTACTCTAGATCCGTTTGCATCTGGTTTGTTACCCCTTCTTTCAGGGAAGGCAATGCGCTTAACTGGTAAGATCCTCACACACGATAAATCGTATCTCGCTCTATTCAAGTTTGGAAAGGAACTTGGTCGTGATGAAATTGAAAACAAAATGGGGATGCTAACAGGTAAGGTGTACAATGTACCACCTGAGATATCAGCTGTAAGAGTTCAGGTTAGAACAAGAAAAATCTCAAAATTCGATATTTTAGATTTTGATGGAACTTCGCTTTTGACCCAAATTGAGTGTGAAGCAGGAACCTATGTGCGAACAATGGCAAGGGACCTGGGATTGCTGCTAGATACTCCCGTTGAACTGAAGGAACTGCGAAGGCCTACATCGGGAGAGTTCAGTCTCAGTCAATCAATCACAATGCAGCAATTAGCAGACGCTTATTGGCTGTGGCAAGAAAAAGGCGAAGAAGATGCAATGTTACGAATATTGCATCCAATCGAAGACATGCTTTCCGATTTACCTAGAGTGGTAGTAAAAGACGGTGCTGCAGCAGCACTTTCGCATGGTGCCCCACTGCTGCGCCCTGGTGTAGTAAGTATTGAAGAAGATCTCAAAGTCGGAAGTGAGGTCTTGCTTGTAACGATGAAAGGTGAGGCTGTAGCTATCGCTAAAATGTCTCAAAACAGCAAAGTAATTCCTGATATGAATCAGGGTGAAGTCGCTAAACCCAACTGTGTATTAATGAAAGAGGATACCTATCCTCGCAGTTGGAAGAAGTAATCAAGCTTCAACGTACTCTTCGTAAACCCACTCATCGGTTTCTATTCTAATTTTCAATTCACTCATGTGTTCCACACTCGACTTCGTCACCAATGGCGAAGAGCCCCCACAGCTCATGCGAAGTGGCTTATTCTGAATATTACTGCATATGAATGTTAACCAACATTTTGCGGTTATCCGTCAAACAGGGTGTTTTTTCATACCCTATTCGAGCTTCTTAATTTTCGGTGGTGCAACAGCAACAAATATTGCTGCAATGAATGCTAAAATCAATCCTGCTGCGATGTAAATCGCGCTTGGACCTAGGCTGATTGATGAATCATCATCCGATTTTGAAGTCTCCTCGATGGCATCGCCTATCGTTACCAGAATTGATTTCAGATTGTTTTCTTCATCGACTTCATCGATTGATGTGCCTCTATCTACTTCTGCTTCGATTAGTAAGCTATCATCACCATCAGGTGCTTGCATATCACAAATAATTGAACCTAGTTGACCTGGCTGAAGCAGTTGAATTGTCCCACTTCCGAAGGATTGTCCATCTGCTGTACATCGAACTCCAATCATTGTCGCTTGTACCTGTCCAGAGTTTCTAACAAACACCTTGACTTCGAATATTTCACCAGCTCTTACATCTTCGTTGATACGAATTTCTTCGACGTAAAGTTCGGCCAATGCTCTAACTTCTAAGTCAAGAACTCTGTCGACACAATTTGATTCATCACAAGCGGTAACTAGAACGGATGTGAACCCAGGCGTGGGTGCATTGATGATTAGTTGTCGTGTGTCCATGTCTACAGTTACCCACGATCTGTTAGTTGTAACTACCAAATTCTGACTGAAGGTATCGACATCACTTAATTCGAAACTCACATTGTGTGTATATCCATGCTCAACTGGAACAACTCCTCGGAACTCTTCAAGGACAGGTTCATCATTGACATTTGCTACACTAAATGTAGATACTTCTGACCAAAAGTTTCCAGCAGAATCGGTCACAGTCGTTGTTACTTCTGCGATGCCAGATGCTTCAGGAATCAATCGAACCCTAATTTGACCTTCTGTTAAGTCCACTTCAATTAAATCCGTATTTGTATTTTGGAATGAAACAACCAAATCGTCAACAGACGTTCTATCGTCCGAACAACGACTTAGCAATGGCAGGATTAGACCTCCTCCGTCTTCCTCCATGTCATAAGAACCAATCAAGCCGCATACAGGGTCTTCATCGTATTCGATAAGGTATGCACCATTAATCTCGATTTCGTTGATTCGAAGGGTTAGAGTTGATGGTGAACCATCATTCCCCCAGTTGTACCAGACCTTGATTTTAATCTCCAGTTCAGTGTCTGTTGAATCAAGAGCATGACCGATTGGTATGTTTAATTCGAAATCTCCTACATCGGTCGCATCAGAATTCTGTACAGTTAGACCATTTACGACAATAGTCCACCTAGTTGCATTTTCCACCATAGCACTTGCATCTCCAGCAATACTTCCTTGCACCCTGATTTTTGGGTCATTAATGTCTATCCAAGCTTTAGTCAGGCAAGTATTGGTGATTGTGAATCTAAGTTGAAGTTCGGAACTAACAACTGGTTTTGTCCCTTCTTGGATTACTACCCATGCCCCTTGATTGTCTTTGTATTCTATCGTGACTGTCCCGTTTTCTTCATCGGAGTGTTCAAGGTGTATCCTTCCCCATTGTTGTGCTGGTGGTTTTTCCAATGCTTCAGTTGTCCAAGTGCCTCCGTCTGAATCAAGTCCACATGGTGCTATTGATACAGAGTTGAGCGTACCGGAGTTTAGGTCGAGGTCAATTAATGGCCAGTTGTTGAACTCATAAGTGGAGGTTGCGACGACTCTTTCAGCACCATACCAACCTGTCCTCATTGTTATTTTCAATCCCACAGCATCCACGCGTAACTGAGAATCATCAGTACCTCCGTTCGAGACATAATCAAGATCAATCTCAAGATTTGCCAACTCATCCCATGTCCAATTATCATCATTTGATATTTCTATAGACCAGCCACTGCTCATGTAATACAAGCCGGATTGAGTATTGCTCCATGTCTTCACAAGGTCGTAAGTGCCTTCATCGATGACTGAGAACCTAGTCTTGTCTTGGAGAAGTGCGTCTGGAATTTCAAAGTGTACAACTAATTCCACAGTTTCAATTGAGTTTTCAGTCATAGAACTCACATCAAAACCACCCACTCTAATGTCAGGTCCTGTTGAATATTGGTATGCCCCGTCTGGAGCACCAATTGATGCGTTTGAATTTGTTGAAGTTGAGGATGCCCATACTGTTTGGTGGTCTAGATGCTCAGGTAACTGTATTCCCATCGTCATGTGATTATCAGCCACCATTCCCATGACATATTGGCCATCCTGCGGAGCGGATTCAGCAGTGAATGCAAGGTGCCTCTTAATCTCCCAATTACTTGCGTTTGTCATGTCACCCTGAGGGAACATTTCGTCATTGGATGTAGAATGGACACTCCTTGCGTTAGCCAATCCAGTAGGTACCAAGAGCATTATCAGCACAAGCATAGCCATGCGTCGCATAGAAACCTCTCGTAGGTGACATACCTTGAATAGAACGGTGTAAAGAGTCAAGAAACTAGACGGAATGAGATAAATACGGCTTGTCGGTGGCACGGAATAACCGATGGCTGTGATGGTGTAGCGGTTAGCACGGTAGGTTGTGGTCCTGCCAGCCCGGGTTCAATTCCCGGTCACGGCCCCATTTTCATTGAAGAGCTCGATTCCGATTCAATTTGTAATTTGAAATTGACAAAACAAATCCTCGCCATTGTCATGAATGTACGCCGAAACTTCATAACTGCGTCAGAGTCCCTTCAGCTTGGATGGGATGCATATGGGAGAGCGTGAGCAAGTAGACTTAACAAAGAATTTTCTTGTTTCTTTAATGGAGGAACAACTCGGAATTCAACAACATGTAATGATTGATGTTAACAATCAACCAATCGTTCACAATGGTGATACACTGCGACACATGGCCGCAAGAATCGTCGAAGAAGCAACTACGGTTTCCCCCCGTGGTATGGCACAAGATGTTCTTGCAAGGGCAGGTATCGATAACAGAGACGAGCCAGCTGAGCCACAGGTCCAATCAGGTCATTTGAAACATGTGGGAAAGCGTGCTAGAAAACTTGTTCGCACCCAAAGGAAATCCAAGAAGCGACGAGCTGTAAGGAGAGCAAAAACTAGGCCAGCAGTTGGACATGAAAATCGTCCTCGTCGCAGAGCCAGGAAGATTACTCTTTGAGTGATAACACACAAAAGCAAATTCACTCCCCGGTGTAATGAGGGATGGTCATGGATATTGCTAATCCTAGTGACGAGCATCAAATGTTGCGTGAAATGGTTCGTGACTTTGTCAACGAGCACGTTGAACCACAAGCATTGGAATATGATCGTGATGAGAAATTCAATGTGGAGTTGTTACGATCTCTCGGAGAAATGGGTTTGCTTGGGATAACCGCTAGCGAAGAGTTTGGAGGCGCTGGATTAGATGCGGTTGCAACAGTGATTGTTCATGAAGAATTATCTGCTAGTGACCCTGGGTTTGCACTTGCTTACTTAGCACACTCAATGCTTTTTGTAAACAACTTAGAATTCAACGGTAATGATGAACAAAGGGCTAGAATCTTGCCAAAAGTTTGCTCCGGCGAATGGATTGGTGCTATGGCAATGAGCGAGCCTGATGCAGGAACTGACGTACTCGGTCTCTCAACCTCTGCTGTTCAAAGGGATGATGGCTCATGGGTCCTAAATGGAAGGAAAATGTGGATTACTAACGGCTGCATTGACGATGATGGAACTCCTGCTGACGTCGTTTGGGTTTACGCCAGAACCGGGACTGATGCTAAAGGTCGTGCTCAACTCTCAACCTTCCTTGTTGAGAATGGGATGCCTGGATATAGTGTCGGTCAGAAAATAATCGATAAGACTGGAATGCGTGCCTCAAACACGGCAGAACTTGTATTCGAAGATTGCATTATTCCTGCTGAAAATTTAGTCGGAGAGGTCGGAGATTCAATGCTCCACATGATGGGCAACTTGGAAATCGAGCGTCTAACATTAGCAGCTATGTCTCTAGGTATCGCTCGTCGCTCTCTAGATGAGATGAACAAGTACGCTACAGACAGAGAAGCATTCGGAAGACAAATCAGAGACTTCGGTCAAATCCAAAGATACGTTGGAGAATCTTGGGCTAAGTATAGAGCAATGCGTGCTTACATCTACGACACTGCTAACAATCTAGGCTTAGGCAAGGTTGGACAAAGACTAGACAGCGACGGTGTCAAATTATTCGCAACAACAGCCGCTAAGGAAATTGCAGATGCTGCAATTCAGGTAATGGGTGGTTATGGATACGTGGCTGAATACGTTGTTGAGAGACTATGGAGGGACTCCAAACTTCTTGAAATCGGCGGTGGAACCATTGAATCTCATCAGAAGAATATTACAAGGGATCTTTCAAAAACCCCGGAAGTCATTAACGACTAGATTTTCTAATCTTTTCAATATTCGAAAAAGAATTCTAACTGAAGTTCTTATGAAATGAGGTCCCAACCCATACTCATGCGCAGGAGGTCACAACTTGCAATCATGCTTGTCTCTGTGGCACTTCTGATGTCTTTTTCAGTGGTTGTTGCTTCAAACACGAATGAAATCCCAAATAACAACACAACTGAATCAATTGACTCACAGATTTGGAACCTTAATGAATCTGAAGGAGAGACATACACTGTAACAGTGGATGGCACAAATTTGCGATTCTCTCCTGATACAGTAACTCTGATGGAAGGAGACACAATCCAATTCTTTTGGGAAAATCAATTACTTCCCCACAACGCAGTTGAACGTGGTGGCCTCTTTGATTCTGGCGAGCCAGAGAGAAATGTGAATTACACATACACATTCAATGTTGGAGAAAATGGAACTTACGAGTATGTTTGCGAGCCTCATGAAAGCGTTGGAATGATTGGGAACATTATTGTTGAGCCTAAACCATTACCCGAGCCCGAACCAGAAGAACCCGTAGAAGAAGATGATGATACATCTACTATGTCAGTAGGGAGTGGAGAAATATCTGGATTCCTGTTTGCTCCTTGGTTTATCGGAGTCATAGTTTTAGTTGGCTTCATTTCAACAAGAAGCGATCAATTCCACCTTGGGTTAATTCTTGAGGAAGAAATTGACGCTGTATTGATTGATGACGATGGAAGCGAGGAAGGGAAAACTCTCGTGGAGAGCTACAGTGCTAGGGTATTCACTCTCTGTGCACTTTATGTGGCCCAAGGAATTCCATGGGGATTCATCACTGTCACATTTGTCACCTATCTAGCCGCAGAAGGATTTGCTGCAAAGGACCTCGCAATGTTGCTTACATTGGGGACTCTACCGTGGTCAGTCAAATTCATGTGGGGCCCTGTAATCGACAGGTATCAGTACCGTCCAATGGGTAGGAGAAGACCTTGGATTCTTATCGCTCAAACAGGAATGATACTGCTGCTCACTTTGATGGTTTTCTTCATTGATGTTGAGAAGGATGTTACTACAATAGCATATATGTTCCTTGTCTACAATATCTTCACGTCGCTTCAAGATGTTAGTACAGACGCCCTTGCTGTTGACATTTTGAAACCCCAAGAACTAGAGAAAGTAAACGGCTACATGTTCACTGCCAAAACTCTTGGTGGAATGATCGGAGGAGCTGGGCTTGGCACAATAATCAGCTACACTGGAATACGTGGTGCGCTGATTGTCCAAATTCCGATACTACTAGCAATAATGATGGTTCCACTCTACATGAGAGAACGACCTGGAGAGAAATTATTCCCATGGAGCGAAGATTCTAACCTTGTGTTAGACGAAAAAGCCTCCAGAAATCAGGATTTCGGAGAAATTATTGGCAAAGTGAAAACTGCCTTTTCACTCAAGTCAACTCAGTTAGGAATACTACTGAGCCTATTCGTATCGCTTTCTCACTTTTTGATTCCGCTGTTGCCACTGCTATTCTTGAGAGAATTAGATTGGTCACAAGAGAGATTCAATGCAACAAAAGGCGGCCTAGTGTTGATAATAACCATGTTTGGTTATCTTGCTGGAGGATATCTTGGCAAGAAATTCGGTGGAAAATCTGTAATCATCTATTCGACTACAATCGGTGCTTTAGTTACTGCATTTTGGGGATTAACAGAATCATGGTGGGGAAGTGAATTCTACCTTGTGTTCATCTGGTCACTAGCAGAATTCATGATGGCAATCGTAAGTATCAGCATTTACTCTCTAATGATGAGAATAACATGGAGCGAAGTTGGTGGTACACAATTCACAGGCTACATGGCTATGATGAATCTTTCAGCGATTATTGGATATCAAATCGCAGCGCCACTTTCAGCGAGATTTGATTATCCAACTCTGTTCCTAATTGCAGCTGTCTTTGAGACACTGATTATTGCAACTGCACTCTTCATCGATCCAGACGAAACACGACGGGAGCTTGAGGATGGTACAATAGAGCAACAGGTTTCTGAACCTATCACAATAACATCTGCGGCATAGGTGGTTAGAAGATAGTCCTGGTCGGAGTCGAACCGACGTCCCCGGGACCAAAACCCGAGATGATGGACCACTACACTACAGGACTGTGGTAGTCCGCCGTGGAGGATTCACTTCAAGTTAGTTTCGCCTATTACTTTGCGAGCAGACTCAATAAATTCACTGAGGTCTAGGTCTTGTTTCTCCTCGTAAATTCGGGCCATTAAGGCCATGTCGAGTTTGTCTAGGTACTTCACAAATTTTGCTTCTTCAGTCTCTTGAGCCTCATATTCTTCAAACAGTCCCAACCATTGTGGTGCTAACCTAGTCATCGCCCTGTGTTCGTCCTCTCTCTTTGTGCTGGTATCATCGTGAGGAGTAAGGTCTCCAACCTCAACCTCAGGTAAATCATGAACCAAACACATCTCGATTACACGCATTCGGTCGAGATTTTCCGGGCACAAATGCATGGCGAGCACCGACATTCCCCAAGAATGTGCAGCCACGCTTTCTGGCGAATCGACGCCCGCTCTAACCCATCCTGTTCTGAGTATGTCTTTCAATCCAAGCCATTCTCGCATGGTCAATCTAAAGGGGGACCAAATTTGAATCATCTTATTGCTATCAAGGCTTGAAGCCAATTATCATGAACGTGGAACATTTCGGGGGTTGTATGAGCATCACAAAGATGGCTGTTTTGGGCGCTGGCCAAATGGGGAATGGAATCACACAAGTTGCAGCATGCGCTGGAATTGAAGTAGTAATGATCGATATTCAGCAAGAATATGTCGACAAAGGTATTGCAACAATTGAGAAATCCCTCGCTAAGTTGGTTTCCAAGGAAAGAATGTCACAAGAAGATGCAGATGCTGCTCGCTCTAGAATTAGCACAGCAATCGACAGGTCAGCTTGTGCAGATGTTGACTTAGTGGTAGAAGCAGTACCGGAAATCCTTGATTTGAAGTTGTCAATATTCTCTGAATTAGACGGTATTTGCAAGGAGGATTGTATCCTTGCTACAAACACATCATCGATTTCGATTAGTGAGATTGCAGCCGCAACCTCAAGGCCAGACAAGGTCATTGGTATGCACTTCATGAATCCAGTACCAATCATGAAATTAGTTGAGGTCATCAACGGAAAGGAAACTTCTGAATCTGTAACTTCAGCAGTTCTCGCAGCAGCAGAGCGAATGGGTAAGATTCCTCTGATGTGTAATGACTCACCAGGATTCGTATCGAACAGAATTCTCTGCCCAATGATTAACGAAGCAATCCTAACCCTGCAAGAAGGTGTTGCAAAACCAGAAGCAATTGATGGAATAATGAAGTTGGGAATGAATCATCCTATTGGTCCACTTGCACTTTCAGATTTGATTGGAAACGATACAGTTCTTCACATTATGAACGTCCTTCACGAAGGCATGGGTGACGACAAATACGCCCCCGCACCTCTCCTCATAGAAATGGTTGAGGACGGAAAACTCGGTAGGAAATCTGGTCAAGGCTTCTACGAATACTCGTGAGTCTTTGACTTGTATCGGCTAAAACATTTAGTAGTCGATTTAAGAATTTGACTACATGCGTAAAGCCTTGGTTTTGGCGGCATTGATGGTGTCAATGACACTAATTCCAATAGTAAGCGCTTTGGATGGCGACGGGGACGGAATCAACGATTCAAACGATGTTTGTCCATTTGCAGCAGGTACTGCTAATTCTACTGCTGGTTTTGGCTGTCCAGATAGTGATGGAGATGGCCTCGCAGACTTTGAGCAACCAACAAGACATGCTTGGAGTGAGTCTGGTTCTATACGGGTTACCACTGGTACAACCTCTGGGGAAGTCAACGTGATTGAGTGGGCAATAAACGGCAGCGTTTTCTTTGCTGGAAGTAATAATAATCGAGTTACTATGTATGATAAATCTGGAATCTTCCTCAAAAATCTATACACAATGCAAGGGGATATAATGGACATTGAGATATCACCAAATGGCGATAATCTTGTCATTGGTAGTAAAAATGGTGGTTGCGTAGTAATCAACGCAACAACAGGGACATTTGTAGCAGATCTATGGAACAGTTCAACTTCTAGCGACATATACGAAGTTGGCTGGTCGAGAGATGATGAGAGAATATTCTGTGGTGGTTACGATGCTACCCTAAAATCATATTACACTAGCAACTACAGTTTTGAGAAGAATTTCCCTGGATTGCCTGGCTGGATAAGTGGTATCGATACAACGCCTGATGGTAGAATTGTTTTCGTAACTGGTAATCAACAAGTCTACGGTTTTTGGACAGAAAATAATTCCCTTTATCTAAACATGACAAACCATTCTAATTACGTAAGAGTGTTGACAATAAGTCCTGATGGGAGGTACCTCGCAACTGGTTCACAGGATAGTAGTGTAATTATTACTGATATCAAATCAAAATCGATAATCAAAGAACTATCCTTGGGAGGTTGGGTTCACGATATCCACTTTTCCAGTGATGGTGGAAGCATGCTAGTAACTCGAGGATATGGGACAGAATTCTACGTATACAGGACAGATACATGGGCGAATATCGGTACCATTAGCGGATTTGGAACAACCCAAAATAACCGTGGTGTATTTTCTGCAGAATTTAATGAAGATGGGGATAGAATCGCAATAGGTTGGCGAAGAGGTTGGGTTTCTGTTCATACTATTTCTGAAAATTTCATGAGGGTTCAAGGTTTACATTATACCTCATTGATGGAGTCTCCATGGAAATCAACCTACACTGCTACAACTGATTACGTTGGTGTTTGGGAATATGGTAGATTCCAGTCTACTTTCGATGCATGTGAATCTAAACACTACATTGGTTCGACTACGAATGGTGTAGATCCATCTCTAGCCACCAAATCAAACAATTACTCTCTTACAGGAATTTGGGAATGTGATACGACCGATGAAGAGATTCTTGAAATTCCATATGGAAGGGCAGCCGGCGCTCTAATGGTCAAAGCCGGTGGAGACGCACAGACTTGTATCGAGACAATTGGAGGGCTATCTCTAGCACAAATTCGCTGGATAGCGTCAGCGTCAAGCAGGAGCGTTTTGACAACAGCAGGTGGAATGCCGGCGTTAGATTGGAACTCAGTAGCACCTAGTGATGACAACGATGGTGTTCGAGAATGGAGTGACTTACACGATTCCTGTATAGATGATGAGATCATCTTGGCTCACCGCTCTGAAGATAGAATCGACACAACAATTCTTGAAGAGCTTGTCCTTTGTGAAAACTGTGCTCAGAAGGACTCGCTTTATGCTTCAACAACATCGAGATTTAGGTTTGATGTTGGGGAAGATAGAGAAAATGTAACAGACATAATTTCGGCACCTGCTGGTGATGGTTCAATTGGTTTCACAGAGTTAGGATTTACTTTGGAAAATTCAGACGGGTTGTACCTTGTCCCGATAGTTCATAATTTAACTCATGGAGCAGAAGATGCAATTACAGCGGGAGGGCATGCAGTTAACGCCTCAATTAACGCCTCTCGCAACGGTGAATGGCCACTTCAGACAGACATGCGTGCATTTTCTTCTGTCAGCAATCTTTCAAAGAATATGCCTTTTCTCAGGTATTTGTTATCTGAGATTGGGCAACTAAAATGGGAACAAATGGGCTTTGTAGGCCTTGGTGTTTGGGATTTGTACCTAAATTGGGGTAAATTGGGTATCGATATGTATCACATACTACCTGATGAAGATACGGATGGAGTTTGGGATGGTGACGATATCTGTCCAGACACAGAAGTTGGTCTGAGTGTAAATGACGTTGGGTGTCCAGAAAATGAGTTGGATGACGACAATGACGGTTTCACTAATGATATTGATGATTGTGACGAAGTTGCAGGTACCTCACTCCTTGACAAAGTAGGCTGCCCGGACCAAGATGGTGATGGGTGGGAAGATTCCAATGATACCCATCCCAATGACCCTACAGAGTGGAATGATACAGATTCAGATGGATTTGGAGACAATTCAGACGATTGTCCGGAGGAATTTGGAAACTCAACTCAAGGTAGTGTTGGTTGCTTGGATAGCGATGGAGATACATGGGCAGATTTGAATGATGCATTCGTGAATGATAGCTCAGAGTGGTTTGATTTCGACGGTGATGGTTATGGAAATAACATAGATGAATTCCCTTATGAGCCAACTCAATGGAGTGATTCGGATTCAGATGGGTTTGGAGACAATAATTCCGGACTAGAAGGGGATGATTGTGTTGAAGTTGCAGGAACATCAAACAAAGATGGATTGTTTGGATGCATTGACTCTGATGGTGATGGCTGGGCGGATACTGTAGACGATCTGCCATCCGATCCTCTGCAGCACATTGATGCGGATGGCGATGGCGTTGGAGATTCAATCTCATCTTCTGATTTTGATATGTGCCCAGAAACTACTCCGGAAGAGAGGACAATGGTTGATTCAAGTGGGTGTGGCCCATCCGAGAGAGATGGAGATTACGACTCATTCACAGATGATGTAGACCAATGTCCAACAACTCCACTTTTGAAAACAACTCTCGTGAATACGACCCTATTTTTGGATGAAGACCAAACAGTCCTAAATCCATTAGTCGGTTGTGCCCCATCTGAAATCGACCTTGATGGGGATGGGGTGACTGCTGATTTAGATTGGGACGACAATAATGCAAATCAGTCAATTGATAGTGATGGTGATGGATTTGGTGACAACAGTGATTCTCCGGATGGAGATGATTGTCCATTACAGAAAGGGACATCAACAAAGGACAAGCGTGGCTGCTTAGATCTTGATAGTGATGGCTGGTCATATGAAACAGACTTCAATGACGGTGACCCCACTCAATGGAAGGATACCGACGGCGATGGGTTTGGAGATAATTACGACAACGAGGATTGGAGCGAAGGTCGAACACTCGGGCAATTTGTCGAAGGTGCAACACAACCTGATAGATGTCCGAATGAGTATTCTGCTTTCCTTTATTCTGATACACAGGGCTGTTTGACAACTCCACAGTCTTCAGACGGGTCTGAACAAAATACTGCTGAAAGCAAAGATGAAGAAGAAGAATCTAATTTAGTTCTGATACTTTCATTAGCTGCAACTGGAATTATCTTCGTGTTGTTTGGTGCTATCGCAGTTTTACTTAGGAAGAAACCATCTTCAAAAACTAAGAATGACGAGGTTGGGCCTGTCCATCCGGCATTAGACGAGAGTAAATCTGAATCAGAAGAAATCGAAACATATGACCAAGCAAGGGTTGTAGAAGAATCAATGGATTCAAACGCATCAGTTGATTTTGTATCGTCATGGGAAGAGTTGCCAACCGGCGAATGGCTTCCTAATGATGAGCATGGTGTAAATTGGTACCAAGATGAGGATGGCAGATATTGGCATTCTACTGATGATGGATTCAGAGTTTGGAATGAATGAAACCATCAAATGCCTACTCTCTTTGTGTGGACCATGAGTGGTACATTTCTTGTCACAGGTGCGTCCAAAGGTTTAGGTCGTTCAATCGCATTGTCGCTCGCAAATTCTGGAAAATCTGTAATTGCGCTAGCAAGAAGTAGCCCTGATTTGGATGCATTGTATGATTTATTGAAACAGATCTCGCCAGATTCACAAATTGTTTCTTGTGATTTGGCCTCCGCAGAAGACATCTCAGCGGCGGTTGAGATAATCAAATCGGGTTTCAAACATCTGTCGGGTATTGTCCATAATGCTGGGACAATCTCTCCAATCGAGAATATGCTTGATGTTTCTCGGAATAGTTGGGAGAGAGCTGTGAATGTAAACCTCATCGGAGTTCAAGACTTAACCCAATCTTTAGACAGTCTTATCGGTGGTGAATCTCACACGCGAGTGATTACAATTTCGAGTGGTGCAGCAAAGCGTCCTTTGCACGGTTGGAGTTCGTATTGTGTCTCTAAAGCAGGTCTAGATATGTGGGCAAGATGTTTGGCAGAAGAAGGCGACTCAGAGAACATATCAGCTCTAGCAATTGCGCCGGGGATTGTAGATACTGGAATGCAGAAGGAGATACGTCAAGCGGACGAATCCTCGTTTCCACTTCTTCAAAATTTCATTGATTATCATAAGAATGGAGAACTGACGAATCCTGATGATGTAGCACAAAAACTACTTCCTTACATTACAGGTGATTTAGGACAAAATGGGGACATTTTGGATGTACGTAACTTGTGAGTAGTTAGCCGAATCAATGGTAACGGTCATAAGCCCCAACCATAGCCTGTGACTGAGGGAGCCATATGCCAGGAACAACTCGTGTTGAAATTCGGACTCTGAAGGTAGGTAGATACTGCTGCGTTGAAGACAAAGCGTACAAAATAAATTCTATATCAAAATCCAAGCCAGGAAAACACGGTTCTGCAAAGGCAAGACTAGAACTTATAGACATTTTCACAGGCCAAAAGATCTCCCACGTCGGAAGCGTAACTGATTCCATCAACGTTCCACTAATTGAGAAGGGAACCGCAATGGTTACCCACATCGAAGGCGCAGAAGTCCACGCCATGAACATGCGTGACCACTCAATGATGATTCTACCAATGGAAGATGAAATGGAAATCGACGCTGGTAAAGAAATCATGTGGATGGAAGCATTGGGCCTCTACAAGATTATCCGTGACCATTGAACTTCGTTTAAGGTGAGATAGTGGGCGTAAAGAAGTCGGCATATCGCCAACCGGTTACACCGGAAGGTCTGAAGGCGATTGAAAGCGGTAC